>CAMFHT010000004.1 GCA_945952245.1 uncultured Rhizobium sp.
GGTAATCATGGACGAGCCGACGGCGGCGCTCTCGCACAAGGAGATCGGTGAACTCTATGACCTTGTGTTCCGGCTGAAGGGAGAGGGGAAGGCAATCCTCTTCATCAGCCACAAGTTCGACGAGATCTTCAAGATCGCCGACCGCTATACGGTCTTCCGCGACGGCGAAATGGTCGGTGCCGGCATCCTCGCCGACACCACGCAGGATGAGCTCGTGCGCATGATGGTCGGCCGCGATGTCGGGCAGGTCTTTCCGAAGGTCGAGGCCGAGATCGGCGAGCCGGTGCTGACGGTTGCCGGCTATTGCCATCCGACGGAATTCGAGGACATCGGTTTTGAGCTTCGCCGCGGCGAGATTCTCGGTTTCTACGGTTTGATCGGTGCCGGCCGCTCGGAACTCATGCAGTCGCTCTTTGGCGTCACCCAGCCCTCCAAGGGGGCGGTGCGGATCGACGGCAAGATCGCCGTCATCCGGACGCCCGCCGAGGCGATCGAAAGGGGCATCGTCTACGTGCCGGAAGAGCGCGGACGCCAGGGCGCAGTGACCGCCATGCCGATCTTTGCCAATGTGACGCTGCCTTCGCTGTCGCGTACCTCCCGCAGCGGCTTCATCCGCATGGCGGAGGAGTTCAAGCTGGCGCGCGAATATACAGGGCGGCTCGATCTCCGCGCCGCCGCCCTCGATCAGGATGTCGGCACGCTTTCCGGCGGCAACCAGCAGAAGGTGGTGATCGCCAAATGGCTGGCCACGAAGCCGAAGGTGATCATCCTGGACGAGCCGACGAAAGGCATCGACATCGGATCCAAGGCCGCCGTTCACGCCTTCATGAGCGAGCTTGCGGGGCAGGGGCTCTCCGTCATCATGGTCTCCTCCGAAATCCCCGAGATCATGGGAATGGCCGACCGTGTGATCGTGATGCGGGAGGGCCGCATGGTGGCGACCTATCCGCGCGATGGGCTGACGCCGGAAATGCTGGTCAGGGCTGCGGCCGGAATTGGAGGCGAGGCATGACGTCCATCCTGAAGCAGCGCGAGGTGCAGCTCGTCCTGGTCATTCTCGTGATGATCGCGCTGATCGCTCTCCGCTTCCCGTCCTTCGTGACGGCCGACAGTCTCGGCAACGTCTTCAACGACACCTCGATCCTCATCATCCTGGCACTCGGCCAGATGACCGTCATTCTCACCAAATGCGTCGATCTCTCGACCGCGGCGACGTTGGCGCTTTCCGGCATGGTCGCAGCCATGCTGAACAGCCTCCATCCGGACCTTCCCGTCATCGTGCTCATCGCCGTCGCCCTGCTGACGGGCGCCATCGCCGGCGCAATCAACGGGCTGATGGTCTGGAAGCTCGACATGCCGCCGATCGTGGTGACGCTCGGGACCATGACCATCTACCGCGGCATCATCTTCCTGATCTCAGGCGGCAAGTGGATCAACGCGCATGAGATGACCGATGCCTTCAAGGCCGTCCCGCGCGACGATTTCCTGGGCTTCCCGGTCTTGAGCTGGCTGGCGCTCGTCGTCATCGCGATCATGGCGGTGGCGCTGAAGCGGCTCGCCACGGGCCGGGCCTTCTATGCCGTCGGCGGCAACCCGCATGCGGCGGTCTATACGGGCATCGACGTCGGCAAGACGCGCTTCATCGCCTTCGTGATCTCGGGCACGCTGTCCGGCCTTGCAGGCTATCTCTGGATCGCCCGTTATGCCGTCGCCTATGTCGATATCGCCCTTGGCTTCGAGCTCGACGTGGTCGCCGCCTGCGTCATCGGGGGCATCTCGATCGCCGGTGGCATCGGCTCGGTGTACGGCGCGGTCCTCGGCTCCCTCTTCCTCGGCACGATCAAGAATGCGCTGCCTGTCATCAACATCTCGCCCTTCTGGCAGCTCGCCATTTCCGGGACGGTGATCATCCTCGCGGTCGCCTTCAATGCACGCGCCGAGCGCCGCAAGGGCCGCGTCATCCTCAAGAAGGCGGAGGTGGCCGCATGAGCACGACCGAAACCCGCTACGTCCGTGACCGGCTGCATGGCCGGGGAGAGCGTCTGCTGAAAAGCTGGGAGACCCTGCTCTTCGTCGTGGCCGTCCTGATCTTCCTGATCAACGTCTGGGCCTCGCCCTATTTCCTCGATCCCTGGAATCTCTCGGATGCGAGCTTCAACTTCACCGAAAAGGGCCTGATCGCCTTTGCTCTGGCACTGGTGATCATATCAGGCGAGATCGATCTGTCCGTCGCCTCGATCCTTGCGCTCTCCTCGACACTGATGGGCTTTGCCATGACCCATGGTGCCGGCACATGGGAACTCGTGCTGATCGGGCTCCTCACCGGCCTCGTCTGCGGCGCCGTCAACGGCTTCCTGGTCAGCGGCCTCGCATTGCCCTCGATCGTCGTCACGATCGGCACCATGAGCCTCTTCCGCGGCATTGCCTTCATCATTCTCGGCGACAAGGCCTATACCGGCTATCCCGCCGAATTCGCCTGGTTCGGACAGGGCTATGTCTGGTGGGTCATCTCCTTCGAACTCGTTCTTTTCGTCGTTGCGGCCATCCTGTTCGCCGTCCTGCTGCATGCGACGAGCTTCGGCCGCACGGTCTATGCGATCGGCAACAATGCGGTCGCCGCGCGCTTCTCGGGTATCCGGGTCGAACGGGTGAAGTTCATCCTCTTCCTGCTGACGGGCCTGATGAGCGGGCTCGCCGCCGTCTGCCTCACCTCCCGCCTCGGCTCGACACGCCCGTCGATTGCGACCGGCTGGGAACTCGAAGCGGTCACCATGGCGGTGCTCGGCGGCATCAACATCCTCGGCGGCTCGGGCCGGATCGGCGGCGTCGTGCTTGCGGCGCTGATCATGGGGATGGTCACCTTCGGCTTCGGCCTTCTCAACGTGCCGGGCATCGTGATGTCGATCTTCGTCGGACTGCTGCTGATTCTCGTCATTGCGCTGCCGGTGCTGACGAAGCGTGTCCTGAACCGGAAGAAGGCCTGATCCATGGCGGAGCCCCGGCATATCGCGGTCATCGATGTCGGCAAGACCAATGCCAAGGTGGTCCTGTTCGACATGGAGGCGCAGGCGGAAATCGCCTCGCGCGCACGCCGCAACCAACCGCTTCAGGGCCGCTACAGCCATTTCGACGTCGATGGTCTCTTTGATTTCATTACCCGATCGCTGGGGGAGATCCAGGCCGCCAACGGCATCGACGCCATTTCCATCACGACCCACGGCGCCTGCTTCGCGCTGCTCGATGCCAATGGCGAGCTTGTACTGCCTGTGATGGATTACGAGGATGCCCAGCCGGACGCGCTCGATGCGGATTACCGGCAGCTCCGGCCTCTCTTTGCGGAAACCGGCTCGCCGCGCCTGCCGATGGGGCTGAATGCCGGCGCCATGCTGCACTGGCAGATGCGCACTTTTCCCAAAGAATTCGCGCGTGCGGCCTCCATTGTCCCATGGCCGCAATACTGGGCCTATCGGTTGACGGGCGTACTTGCGACAGAGGCAACCTCGCTTGGCGTCCATACCGATCTCTGGAACCCGCATGAGGGTCGGTATTCGAGCCTTGTCACCGCGCTTGGCTGGGAACGGCTGATGCCGGACCTCAGGCCGGCGAGCGACGTGCTCGGCCCCGTGCTGCCGGAGCTGGCCGAGAAGCTCGGGCTTCCCCTGGGCATTCCGGTTCATTCGGGCCTTCATGACTCCAATGCCTCTCTGCTGCCCCATCTCCTGTCGCGGCAGGCGCCGTTTTCAGTGCTTTCGACCGGTACATGGGTCGTCACGCTCTCGGTCGGCGGCCGCGATATCGCTTATGACGAAGCGCGCGACGTGCTGATCAACGTCAATGCCCGCGGCATGAAAACCCCCTCCGCCCGCTTCATGGGCGGCCGCGCCTTCGAGCTGCTGGAGGCAGATGGAAAGGCTGCCATCACGGAGGAGGAGCGACGGCGCGTTCTTCGCGATCGCATCATGGTTCTCCCCTCCTGGCCTTGCGGTTCGGGACCCTTTCCGCATTCAGAAGGATACTGGGTTGGTGAGCCCGCGACCCCGGGTGAAAAGCTCTACGCGGTCTCGCTCTACCTGGCCATGATGGCGAAGGTGACGCTCGATCTTGTAGGCGCTGAAGGCGACGTGGTGGTCGAAGGACCCTTTGCCGTCAACCGTGATTTTCTGGATATGCTCGCAAGCCTGACGGGCCACTACCCTGTCGTCGGTGAGGGCCGGCTGACGGGGACTTCGTTCGGAGCCGCCTGCCTTGCGTTGGGTGACAGGACGCTGCCGCTCGATGGCGCCCCTTCAGAAGTGGTGGAGCCCGATCCCGAGCATCTCGCCTACGCTGCCGCCTGGCTCGATCTCGCCGGGAAATCTTGAGGAGAAGACCGGATGACGGAGACCATTGCCTTCAGGATGAACCTCCACCACGGCATGGCAGAGGAATACAAGCGCCGCCACGACGCCATCTGGCCCGAGCTTGCCGATCTCCTGCATCAGGCCGGCGTGTCGGACTATTCCATATGGCTGGACGAGGAGACGCATCATCTTTTCGCCGTGCTGAAGCGTCCGGAAACGCATGGCATGGATCGCCTCCCGACGGAGGCTGTCGTTCGCCGCTGGTGGGACTACATGGCCGACATCATGGAAACCGAAGCGGATCATACGCCGGTGCAGCTGCCGCTCCGGAAGATGTTTCACTTACCCTGAACGAAAAAATTAGTTCAGGTGGAAAAACATCATGAATTGCAATTGCCAAGCGGGCAATCGGCGCTAAATTCAAGGTGAGTTGTCTCGCTTGGGGGAGCGAAGCGGCATCCGGTGCGCGCGAGTTGCCGGTATGGAATGAGGGCTTTCCACCTGTTCCGGCTTCGCTTCGTCTCCTGGCACGGAAGGTCAGGATACGAACTTGCAGCCCACGGAAAGAGAAAACGGTATCCGGAAATCACGGACCGGGATCGACGGATTTGACGAACTGACCCTCGGTGGTCTGCCCACGGGACGTCCTACGCTGGTCTGCGGAACCGCCGGTTGCGGCAAGACCCTCTTTGCCTCCACTTTTCTCCTGAACGGCGCTGCCCACTATGATGATCCCGGCGTGTTCGTTTCCTTCGAGGAGCGTCCGGTCGACATCATCAGCAACGTTGCCTCGCTCGGCTATGACCTGCAGGGCATGATCGACGAGGGGCGTCTGCTCATCGAGCATATCGCCATCGATCCCGCCGATCTCGCCGAAGTGGGTGATTACGATCTGGAAGGCCTGTTCCTTCGCCTCGAACTCGCAATCGACCAGGTCGGGGCGAAGCGTATCGTGCTCGATACGATCGAGAGCCTGTTTTCAGCCTTCACCAATCCGGCGATCCTGCGCGCGGAAATCCGCCGCCTGTTCGACTGGCTGAAGGAGAAGGGCATCACCGCCGTCATCACCGGCGAACGCGGCGACGGCTCGCTCACCCGCCAGGGTCTCGAGGAATATGTCTCCGATTGCGTGATCCTGCTCGATCATCGGGTCAGCAACCAGATTTCCACCCGCCGCCTTCGGATCGTGAAGTATCGTGGCACGGCTCATGGCACAAACGAGATCCCCTTCCTGATCGACGAGGATGGCTTCAGCGTGTTGCCGGTCAGCGCGCTCGGCCTCAGCCATCAGGTTTCCGAGGAGCGGATTTCGAGCGGCGTCAACGACCTCGATTCCATGCTCGAAGGGCATGGCTTCTATCGCGGCAGCAGCATCCTCGTGAGCGGCGTCGCCGGTTCGGGCAAGAGCACGCTTTCGGCCAGTTTCGCGGCGGCTGCCTGCAAGGCAGGCGAGAAGGCACTCTACTTTTCCTTCGAGGAATCCGCAGACCAGACGGTACGCAACATGCGCTCCATCGGCATGGACCTGAAGCCCTGCATCGACAGCGGCATGTTCCGTCATGTGGCGGCACGGCCGACCTTCTACAGCCTTGAAATGCACCTCGCGGTCATCCTGCGCGAGATCAGCCGGTTCAATCCGACGACCGTCGTGCTTGATCCGATCTCGGCCTTCATCGGTACCGGCGATCCGCAGGAAGTGCACGCCATGCTGCTCCGCATCGTCGATTTCCTGAAGTCGCGCCAGATTACCGGGATCTTCACCCATCTCGTTCATGTCCAGGGAAGCGATGTGGAAACCGAAATTGGTCTTTCCTCGTTGATGGACGTGTGGATTCTGCTGCTGAACCGCGAAGCTGGCGGCGAATTCAACCGTGAACTCTATCTGTTGAAGGCAAGGGGAACGTCCCATTCCAACCAGGTCCGCGAATTTCTCATGTCACATGACGGTATCAGGCTGCTGCCACCCTATGTCGGGGAGGGGGGAGCCTTGACGGGAACGGCACGGGTAGCGGAGGAAGCGCGCAGCCGCCGTCTGGAAAACCAGCGCCGCGCGGAAGTCGCAGCGTTGAGTGAGCGGCTGGAGCAGCGGCGGCGCAAGGCCATGGCTGAAATGGAAATGCTGCAGGCACAGCTTGCAGCCGATGAGGCCGAACTGAAGCGGGTTCTGGATGGTGAGAAGGCCTATCTGAACCAGCTGGAGACGGACCGGCAGAACATGCAATCGAGCCGGAAGATGTAAGGGCAGGCAGGACGATGACGGATATGACTGACGAGCCCCAGCAGAACACCCCCACCAAACTGGTTCTCTATGTTGCAGGACAGACACCCAAGTCCATGGCGGCCATCCGCAATCTGGAGCGCATCTGCCGCGAGAAGCTGCCGGGCCGCTTCGCCGTCGAGGTGATCGATCTGAGACAGCAGCCGCATCTGGCGCGAGAGCACGGCATCGTTGCCATCCCGACGCTGGTGCGGGAATTGCCGACACCGATTCGCAAGATCATCGGGGATCTTTCCGACAGCGAGAAAGTTCTGGTTCATCTGAGCGTCGGTGATTGAGAATGGCAATAGATGATCCGGATATGATGAAGCGCGAGATGAAGGAACTGCAGATCCGTCTCGCGGAAGCCGAGGATATCATTCGTGCGATCCGCGAAGGCGAGATCGACGCGCTGGTGGTGCGCCATCCGAAACGGGAAGAGGAAGTTTTCACGATCGAGGGCGGTACGGAAAGCTACCGTACCTTCATGGAAGCGATGGACATCGGTGCTGCCGCCTTGAGCCCGAGCGGCCAGGTGCTTTACGTGAACAGCGCGCTGAGCCGCCTGCTCGGCGTGGAGCGTGAGACGCTGCAGCGTGAAGGGCTGACGGCGGGGCTCGATGCGGCGGCCATGCAGGCGCTCGAAGCGCTTGTGAAGCGGGCCCATAACGGACGCAGCCATTGCGAGATCCGGTTCTCCCAGAACGGCGACGAGCGCCATGCGCTGATCCACGCCGCCCCCCTTGAACTCTGGCAGGACCGGGGCGTGGCACTCAGCTTTACCGACATCACGCACCGGATGGCGATGGAGCAGGCACAGCAGTCCGAGCAGATGGCGCTTGCCATTCTGGCTTCCGCCGCCGAAGCCGTGATCGTCTGCAATCCCTTGGGGATCATCACCCATGCGAATGATGCGGTCAGCGCCATTACGGCGGAACCCGTGACCGGCAAGCCCTTCGCAGAGGTTCTGGATCTTGCCATCAAGGCAGGCGGAACGGAAATGCAAGGCGGTGAATTCATCCGCCATGTCATCCGGGGTCATGCCTATCAGGGCGTCGAGGCGACAGCACCTTCGGCGCCGAGCGCCCGGGATCTGTTGATCAGCGCCGCACCGCTCAAGGTCAGCGGCGAGAAGATTGCCGGCTGCGTGGTCACGCTCGTGGATCTGACCCGCCGCAAGATCGTCGAGAAGCAGCAATTGCTGCTGATGGGCGAGCTCGACCACCGTGTGAAGAACACGCTGGCGCTGGTGCTCTCGATCTCCAACCGGACCGCCTCGACGGAGGAGACGATCGAAGGCTTCCGCTCGGCCTTTTCCGGCCGCATGCGGGCGCTCGCCGCGACCCACAACACGCTCGCCGAACGTTCCTGGTCGTCCATTCCCATGCGAGATATCGTGCTGACGGAGGTTCAGCCTTTCGAGCCCAACATCAAGGCAAAGCTGACGATCGGCGGCACCGACTTCCAGCTCCTGCCACGGGCGGCGATCGCCGTCGGCCTTATCGTGCACGAGCTTGCCACCAACGCGGTGAAATATGGCGCGCTGTCTTCCGAGGCGGGTCATATCGAGGTGAGCCTCCGCCACGACTACGACAAGCCCTATGCCGAACTGAGCTGGGTGGAAACGGGTGGCCCGCATGTCCTGCCGCCGACCCGCACGGGTTTCGGACGCACGGTCATCACCCGCAGCATGCAGTATTCGCCGCATGGCGGTGCGGATCTCGATTACCGCCCCGAGGGCGTGTCCTGCACGATCCGGATCCCCGCGGAAGACGTGGTCTGAGGCGGATTTTCCGATGTGTGCGGCATCGGAAAAACTACGCAATAAAATTGCTTGAGACGGGAATATAAAAACACAATAGCGCATTCGGCCCGCTTGCAAATGCACCCGCCTGTGGCATGCTTCGGTCCTCGGTGTCTTCCGCTAAATGTTTGAAACAAAAGCATTGTTCAATCGATTTAGGCGGGGACGGCTTTGGGAGGAGCCAGCATGTTCCAGGCAACTATGCGCTTTGGTTTGAGCGAAGAGGTGGAAGCGGTTCGCGAAATGGTGGAGCGCTTCGGACGGGAGCGTCTCGGACCTCGCGCCGACGAGATCGACCGCACCAACGAGTTTGCCCGCGATCTCTGGCCGGAACTCGGAGCACTTGGTCTCCTCGGCATCACCGCCGACCCGGATTTTGGCGGTTCCGGCATGAGTTATCTGGCGCACGTCATCGCCGTCGAACAGCTGGCGCGGTTTTCTGCGTCCACTTCGCTTTCCTATGGCGCCCATTCCAATCTCTGCGTCAACCAGATCAACCGCAACGGGACAGCGGAGCAGAAGGCGAAGTACCTGCCGAAGCTCTGCTCGGGCGAACATGTCGGCGCGCTTGCCATGTCCGAGCCCGGCGCGGGGTCCGATGTCGTCTCCATGAAGCTCCGCGCCGAGAAGCGCGGCGACCGCTATGTGCTGAACGGCAACAAGATGTGGATCACGAACGGCCCTGATGCGGACGTGCTGGTGGTTTATGCCAAGACCGACCCGGCCGCCGGGCCGAAGGGCATGACCGCCTTCCTGATCGAGAAGGGGTTCAGGGGTTTTTCGACGGCGCAGAAGCTCGACAAGCTCGGCATGCGCGGCTCGAACACCTGCGAACTCGTCTTTGCCGATTGCGAGGTGCCTGAAGAGAACGTGATGGGCGGCATCGGCCGCGGCGTGAACGTGCTCATGTCGGGTCTCGACTACGAGCGCGTGGTGCTCGCCGGCATCGGCATCGGGATCATGCATGCCTGCCTCGACGTCGCCATGCCCTATGTGCACGAGCGCCGGCAGTTCGGTCAGGCGATCGGCGAGTTCCAGCTCATCCAGGCAAAGATTGCCGACATGTACACCGCCATGAATTCGGCCCGAGCCTATGTCTATGCGGTGGCGCAAGCCTGTGATCGTGGCGAGGTGACCCGCCAGGATGCTGCGGCCTGCTGCCTCTACGCCTCCGAACAGGCGACCCAGCAGGCGCTGCAGGCGATCCAGATCCTGGGCGGCAACGGCTATATCAACGACAATCCGACCGGGCGGCTGCTGCGTGATGCCAAGCTGATGGAAATCGGCGCCGGCACATCGGAAATCCGCCGCATGCTGATTGGCCGCGAACTCTTCAAGGAAACCGCCTGATGGCCGTTCTCAAGTCCCAGGCGAACCTGAAGTCGGAAGTAGCGCGGGCGAACCGCGCCGCCATGCAGGCAAAGCTTTTGGAGGTTCGCGACGCGGTAGCCCTTGCCGAAGCCGGCGGCGGAGAGGTTGCGCGGGAACGGCACGTGAAGCGCGGAAAGCTCCTGCCACGCGAGCGGGTGCAGCGGCTTCTCGATCCGGGCTCACCCTTCCTGGAGATCGGCGCGACCGCCGCCCATGGCCTCTATGACGGCGCAAGCCCCGGGGCCGGCATCGTCACCGGCATCGGTCGGGTCGAGGGGCAGGAGGTCATGATCGTCGCCAATGATGCGACGGTGAAGGGCGGCACCTATTACCCGATGACAGTGAAGAAGCATCTGCGCGCGCAGGAGATCGCAGCGGAGAACCGGCTGCCCTGCCTTTACCTCGTCGATTCCGGCGGGGCCAACCTGCCGAACCAGGACGAGGTCTTTCCGGACCGCGATCATTTCGGCCGCATCTTCTACAACCAGGCGCGGATGTCCGCCGCCGGCATTCCGCAGATCGCGGCGGTCCTCGGCTCCTGCACGGCTGGCGGCGCCTATGTGCCGGCCATGTCGGACGAGGCGATCATCGTCAAGGAGCAGGGAACCATCTTCCTCGCCGGCCCGCCGCTGGTGAAGGCTGCGACGGGCGAGGAGGTGAGCGCCGAGGACCTCGGCGGCGGAGATGTCCATACACGCCTGTCGGGTGTGGCCGATCACCTGGCGAACGACGACCAGCACGCCCTTGCCCTGATGCGCCGGGCGGTTGCCTCGCTCAATCGACAGAAGCGGGTCGATGTTGCGCTGCAGTCGCCGGAGGATCCGCTCTATGATCCCGAAGAAATCTACGCGATCGTGCCCGGTACACTCACCCAGCCCTATGATATCCGCGAGGTCATCGCGCGGGTGGTGGATGGCTCCCGGTTCGAGGAGTTCAAGGCCCGATTCGGAACCACGCTCGTCTGTGGCTTCGCCCATGTGATGGGCATGCCTGTTGGCATTATCGCCAACAACGGCGTGCTCTTCTCCGAAAGTGCGGTCAAGGGCGCGCATTTCGTCGAGCTCTGCTCGCAACGCAAGGTTCCGCTGGTCTTCCTGCAGAACATCACCGGTTTCATGGTGGGCCGCAAATACGAGGCCGAGGGCATTGCCCGCCACGGCGCCAAGCTGGTGACGGCGGTGGCAACGACCTCCGTGCCGAAGATCACCATGCTGGTCGGCGGCTCCTTCGGCGCCGGCAATTACGGCATGGCGGGCCGCGCCTATTCGCCCCGCTTCCTCTGGACCTGGCCCAATTCCCGCATCTCGGTCATGGGCGGTCCGCAGGCGGCAGGCGTGCTCGCAACCGTCCGCCGCGAGGCGCTGGAGCGTTCCGGCAAAAGCTGGAGCGCGGAGGAGGAGGCAGCCTTCAAGCAGCCGGTCATCGACCAGTTCGAAGAGCAGGGCCATCCGCTCTATGCTTCCGCCCGGCTCTGGGACGACGGCGTGATCGATCCGGCGCGCACCCGGCAAGTGCTGGCTTTGAGCCTTTCCGCTGCGCTCAATGCGCCGATCGAGGATACGCGCTTCGGCGTGTTCCGGATGTGAGGAGGGGCTGATGTTTTCAAAGATCCTCATCGCGAACCGCGGCGAAATTGCCGTCCGGATCATCCGGACCTGCCGCAGGCTTGGCGTGAAGACTGTTGCCGTCCATTCCGACGCCGACCGGAACGCCCTCTTCGTCGACATGGCGGACGAGGCGATTGCGCTTGGCGGACAGACGGCAGCGGAAAGCTATCTGAAGGGCGAAAGGATCATCGAGGCCGCGATCAGGACAGGCGCTGAGGCGATCCACCCTGGATATGGCTTCCTCTCCGAAAATCCCGATTTTGCCGACGCCGTCACCAAAGCAGGCCTGCGCTTCATCGGCCCGCCGGCCTCCGCCATCCGCGCCATGGGGCTGAAGGATGCAGCCAAGGTCGCCATGGAAAAGGCGGGCGTGCCCGTCGTCCCCGGCTATCACGGAACAAGCCGTGATCCCGATCACCTGCTGAACGAGGCAAGGCGTATCGGCTTCCCGGTCCTGATCAAGGCCCGCGCCGGCGGCGGCGGAAAGGGCATGCGGCGGGTGGAAAGCGAAGCCGAATTCAAGTTGGCGCTGGAAAGCGCGGAGCGCGAAGCGCAGGCGAGTTTCGGCGATCCCGCCTGCCTCATCGAGAAATATGTCTCCCATCCCCGCCATATCGAGATCCAGGTCTTTGCCGACGATCACGGAAACGTCGTTCACCTTTTCGAGCGCGACTGTTCCGCCCAGCGCCGGCACCAGAAGGTGATCGAGGAAGCACCCGCCCCCGGCATGCCGGAGGACATGCGCGCCGCCATGGGCGCAGCAGCAGTCAAGGCCGCGAAGGCCATCGGCTATTCCGGCGCCGGAACGGTGGAGTTCATTGCCGATGCCTCGGAAGGGCTCGGCATGGACCGCTTCTGGTTCATGGAAATGAACACCCGCCTTCAGGTCGAGCATCCGGTGACGGAAGCGATCACCGGTGAGGATCTGGTCGAATGGCAGTTGCGGGTCGCCTCCGGCGAGGTCCTGCCGAAGCGGCAGGACGAACTGGAGATGAAGGGATGGGCCGTCGAGGCCCGTCTATACGCAGAGGATGTTCCGGCTGGCTTCCTGCCGTCGACCGGAACGATTTCCCATCTCGACCTGCCGGAGGATCTCGTCCGCATCGACAGCGGCATCCGGACGGGCGATCGCGTCACGCCGTTTTACGACCCGATGATCGCCAAGCTCATCGCAGCAGGCACCACCCGCGCCGAGGCACTGTCGCGGCTGGAGCGGGCGCTGGCGGAGGTGCGGATCACCGGCCTCACCACCAATGCGGCCTTTCTCCGCCGTCTCATCCGCCAGCCGGATTTCGCGGCCGGCAATCCCGACACCGGCCTGATCGGCCGGCACATCGAAGAGCTGGCGAAAGAGCAGGAGGCCGGGCCGGAGATAACGGCTCTTGCCGCTCTCGTGCTGACGGGACTGCTGGACCCACCTGCTTCCACCGATCCGTGGGCGAACCTGTCAGGTTTCCGCCTCTGGTCGAGACCGGAAGAGGTCGTGGTTCTGGATCGGGACGGCGATTGGCAGGAGGTCCGGCTGACGGCAAAGGTGGATGGCGGCTGGGTTGTGCGCCTCGGCGCGCAATCCGTGGAACTCGGCGTGCGTCGACCAGGGGCGGATCGCTACCGCCTTGCCGTCGATGGCCGTTCCGTCGAGGCCTTGCTGGTCCGGGCCGATGCCGGGATCACCGTGTTCTCGCAGGGAGCCTCCCATCGCTTTCGGCTTGCCGATCTTCTCGGCCAGAGCCATGCGGACACCCATGCCGGCGATCATGTGACCGCACCCATGCCGGGTCTCGTCAAGCAGGTGCGGGTGAGAGCGGGCGAGGGCGTCCAGGCCGGACAGGCTCTCGCCGTCATGGAGGCGATGAAGATGGAGCTGACCCTTTCCGCGCCGCGCGCAGGCAGGGTCGCTTCGGTCCGTGTCGCGGAAGGCGAGCAGGTGGAGGCAGGCGCGCTCCTCATCGACCTGGAGCCGGAAAATGGCTGACTTCGTTCTCGTCCACGAAATGGCGCCGCGCGACGGGCTGCAGAACGAGAAGCGCCCGATCCCGACGCCGGACAAGATCCGCCTTGTCGACATGCTGTCCGAATGCGGCTTCCGCCGCATCGAGGTCACGAGCTTCGTGCGGGCCGATTGGGTTCCGCAGCTTGCCGATGGCGCGGAGGTCATGGCAGGCATAAACCGGCGGCATGGCACGGCGTACACGGCGCTCACGCCCAATCTCCGCGGCTATGCGGCGGCGCGCGATGCGGCGGCCGATCACGTGGCGGTCTTTGCGGCGGCCTCCGAAAGCTTCAGCCGGAAGAACATCAATTGCTCGATCGCAGAAAGCCTCGACCGCTTCCTGCCGCTTCTCGATGCGGCCAGGGCGGACGGCGTGCCGGTGCGGGGCTATGTCTCCTGCGTCACCGATTGTCCCTATGAAGGTCGCATAGAGCCTTCAGCGGTCGCGCGCGTCGCAAGGCAGCTCTACGACATGGGCTGTTTCGAAGTCTCGCTTGGCGATACGATCGGGCACGGTACCCCGGAGACCGTCAGTGCCATGCTGGATGCCGTTCTTGCGGAGGTGCCTGCGGAACGGCTGTCCGGGCATTTCCACGCTACGAAAGGCAGGGCGCTCGATAATATCGCAGTCTCGCTCGGCAAGGGCCTTCGTATATTCGATTCCTCTGCCGGCGGTCTTGGCGGTTGCCCCTATGCGCCGGGCGCCTCCGGCAACGTCGCGACCGGTGCGGTGGTGGATCTTCTGGAACGCCTCGGTTTTGACACCGGGATCGACCGCGGCAAACTTGACGAAGCCGAAGCCTTTGCGAAAACGCTGAGGAGCGCCCAATGACCTTCGAGACCATTCGTCTGGAAATGGACCCGCGCGGCATTGCCCGCCTGACGCTGGCGCGGGCGGAAAAGCACAATGCGCTGAACGAGCAGATGATGCGCGAAATCACCGCTGCCTGCGGCGACCTGGCATCCGATGCCAAGGTGCGCGCCGTGATCCTTGCCGCCGATGGCCCGACCTTCTGCGCCGGCGGCGATCTTGGCTGGATGAAGGAACAGGCGGCAAAGGACCGTGCCGGCAAGATCGAGGGTGCGGGCGTGCTTGCCGCCATGCTGAAGACGCTGGACGAGCTGCCGAAGCCTGTCATTGCCCGCGTTCAGGGCAATGCCTTCGGCGGCGGCATCGGCATGATGGCGGTGGCCGACATCGTCGTGGCGGCCGAAGGTGTCGGATTGGCGCTCACTGAAACGCGGCTCGGCCTGATCGCCGCCACGATCGGGCCCTATGTCGTGGCCCGCATCGGCGAAGGCTGGGCGCGCCGCACGCTTCTGTCCGCCCGCCGCTTCTCTCCCGAGGAAGCGCTGACCATGGGTCTAGTTTCACGCATTGCAACGCCCGCCGATCTCGATGCGGCGGTCGAGGACGAGGCGGCGGCCTTTCTTGCCTGCGCGCCGGGTGCCGTGGCGCATGCGAAGGCCTATGTGCGGGCGCTCACGCGTGGCAATCTCGCCGATCCCGTCGCCTTCAGTGCGGAGGCGCTGGCCGATCGCTGGGAAAGCGAGGAAACACAGGCCGGCATCGCTGCCTTTCTGGCCCGCCGGCCCATGCCCTGGGCTTGATGCTGTGGCCATGCAATGCACAGTGTTGCCATATGCCTGCATCACCTGCAGGCCTCTGCCTGTTCTTGAGGATTTTGAACGCATGGACGACAAGGATCTGGCGCTGCTTGCGGCCCTGCAGCGAAATGCGCGGCTCACCTCCATCGAGCTTGCCGAGAAGATCCATCTCTCGCCATCCCCTGTCCAGCGGCGGCAGAAGCAGCTGGAAAAGGACGGCGTCATCCAGTCATACGTCACGCTGCTCGACCAGGAAAAGCTCGGCCTCAAGGTCAGCGTCTTCGTCTCGGTGCAGCTCGTCAGCCAGGACGACGAGAACATCTCCTCCTTCGAGCGGGACATCGCCACCGTCCCCCAGGTCATGGAATGCTACCTCATGACCGGGGACTACGATTACCTGCTCCGCGTCGTCACCCATGATCTCCACGAGTTCGAGGAGCTCCTGCGTTCACGCCTCATCAAGATGAAGCAGGTGAAGTCCATCCGCTCCTCTTCCGCCCTGAGGCGCGTCGTCTACAAGACGGCGCTGCCCATTTAGGTTTGTCTGCACTTACATATGCAGCCCATGCCCCAGTGCCGCCATGGCCGCTTCGGGGAAGGCTTCCGAAAGCGTCGGGTGCGCATGGACAGTGCCGGCCACGTCTTCGAGGCGCGCACCCATCTCGATGGCGAGCGCGAAGGCGGCGGAAACCTCGGACACATGCCCGCCCACGGCCTGGATGCCGAGCACGAGGTGATTGTCCGCCCGCGCCACGATCCGCACGAAACCCTCTTCCGAGCCCAGCGTCATCGCCCGCCCGTTCGCCATGAAGGGGAATTGGCCGATGACGACGTCATGCCCTTGCGCCTTCGCCTCTTCGGGCGAAAGCCCGGCGCTGACGATTTCCGGCGAGGAGAAGCAGACGGCAGGAATGACGCGCTTGTCGAAACTGCGGCGCTTGCCGGCGATGATCTCCGCCACCATCTCGCCCTGCGCCATGGCCCGGTGCGCCAGCATGGGCTCGCCCGTCACGTCGCCAATGGCATAGATGCCGCGCATGGAGGTGCGGCACTGATCATCGACGCGCAGGAAGGGACCGCTCATGTCGAGCTCCAGCTCCTCCCGGCCCCAGCCTTCCGTCAGCGGCCTACGGCCGACCGTCACCAGCACATGGCTGGCCGCCAGGGATCTTTCCGTGCCATCGGCGAGGGTCAGGGTCACGCCCTCCGGTGAAGGCCCCTTGAGGCGTGTTGCTGTCATCATGTCGATGCCGAGCGCGGCGAGCGTTGTCTCCACGGGCTTCACGAGGGCAGCATCGTAGAGCGGCAGGATCCGGTCCTGCGCTTCAATCAATGTCACCTTTGCGCCGAGCCTGGCGAAGGCCGTCCCAAGCTCCACCCCGATATAGCCGGCGCCGATCACGGCGAGTGTGTCCGGCACCTCCTTCAGCGCCAGCGCCTCCGTCGAGGACAATACCTTGCCGCCGAAAGGCAGCATCGGCAGCTCCACCGGCACGGAGCCGGTGGCGATGACGACGTTCTCGGCCCGGATGAGCTGCATGCCGGTCTCGGTCTCGACCTCCACCGTCTTGCCGTCGCGGAACCGGGCATGGCCGATGACGGTCTTCACCCGCGCCTTCTTGAGGAGCCCGGCGACCCCGCCGGTCAGGCGCTGGACGATGCCGTTCTTCCAGTCCTGCGTCTTCGCGAAGTCCATCTCCGGCGCGGCGAGGCTCAACCCGTAAGGCGTGGCTTTCAGCGATGCCGCCTTGGCCGCGTGAAAATCCTCCGCCGCATGGATCAGCGCCTTGGAGGGGATGCAGCCGATGTTGAGGCAGGTGCCGCCGGGCCGGGCCTTCTCGACGATGACCGTGTCTACGCCGAGCTGGCCGGCACGGATGGCCGTGACGTAACCGCCGGGGCCGGCACCGATCACGAGGAGCTTGCAGGAAATCTCTTTCATCTCAATCCTCCACGAAGATCATGGCCGGGGTTTCCAGCAACGTCTTGATGCGCTGGATGAAGGTTGCCGCATCATGGCCGTCGATGACGCGATGGTCGAAGCTGGAGGATAGGTTCATCATCCTGCGCGGCACGAATTGCGTGCCATCCCAATGGGGACGTACCATCATCTTGTTGACCCCGATGATTGCGACCTCCGGATGATTGATGACGGGCGTCGAAACAATGCCGCCGAGGGCACCGAGGGAGGAGATGGTGATGGTCGATCCCTCCAGCTCCTCGCGGAGTGCGGTTCCGGCGCGTGCCGCCTCGCTCAAGCGGACCATCTCCTTCGCGCAGTCGTGAATGTCCCGCGCTTCCGCATGATGCACCACGGGTACCATCAGGCCGGAAGGCGTCTGCGCCGCAATGCCGATGTGAACGCCGCCATACTGGCGGATCACGCCGGCCTCGTCGTCGAATCGGGAATTGAAGACGGGCTGGTGCGCGATCGCCTTCACCATGGCGCGCATGAGGAAAGGCAGGATGGTGAGCTTCACCCGCCCCGGCTTCAGCGTGCGGTTCAGGCTCGCCCGCAGTTCTTCCAGGGCCGTCAGATCCACCTCTTCCACATAGGTGATGTGGGGGATCTGGCGCTTGGCAAGGCTCATCTTCTCCGCGATGCGGCGGCGAAGGCCGACCATCTTGATCTCCTTGACGGAGGTGTCGCGCTGCGGACCCTGGGCGGAAGCTACAGGAGCCACGGAGCCCTGGTCGAGGAACAGGTCGAGATCCTCGTGCGTGATGCGCCCAGCCGGACCGGAGCCGGGAACCTGGCGCAGATCGACGCCCGTTTCTCTGGCCCTGAGCCGCACTGCCGGCGAGGCAAGCGGCTTTTCGCCGGCGGGCCGCGGTGCGCCATGGCTCATGGCCGGGCGCGAATCGTCCGAAGCGGGCCTTGCCGCCGGCTCAGGCTTTCGCGTCACCATGCGTTCTGGCGCCGCCGCCGGGGTGCTAGCCGCCTCCGCCGCCTTCTCGGCATTGCCTTCGATGGCCGCCTCTTCCAGCGGCGTCGGGGTGACCTCCTCGATGGCGGGCTCTTCTGCGCCTGCCTCGCCCTCGAACGCGATCTTCAGGATCGGCGTGCCGACGGCGACGACCTCGCCCATGGCAGCACCCAGCCAGGTCACCTTGCCGTCGACGGGGGAGGGGATCTCGACGGTCGCCTTGCCGGTCATCACGGCGGCGAGGATGTCGTCCTCGCGCACCGCGTCGCCTTCCTTAACATGCCATTCGACGATCTCCGCCTCGGCCACGCCTTCACCGACGTCGGGCAGCTTTACTGTATGAACGGGCATGTCAGGCCTCCATCAGGTCGCGGATCGCCCGGCCGACGCGGGCCGGCCCGGGGAAATAGTCCCATTCCTGGGCATGCGGATAGGGCGTGTCCCAGCCGGCGACGCGGGCAACCGGTGCCTCGAGGTGGTAGAAGCAGTGCTCTTGCACCAGCGCCGTCAGCTCCGCACCGAAGCCGGAAGTCAGCGTTGCCTCGTGCAGTACCATGCAGCGACCGGTCTTCGAGACCGAGCGCACGATCGCATCGAGATCGAGCGGCAGCAGGGTGCGAAGGTCGATCACCTCGCAATCGACGCCCGTTTCCTCCGCAGCGGCGATCGCCACATGCACCATGGTGCCATAGGCGAGAATGGTCATCGCCGTGCCCGGCCGGGCGGTTACGGCTTCGCCGAGCGGAACGCGGTAATGCTCCTCCGGCACGTCGGCCGCCGGATGTCCGGTCCAGGGCGTGACCGGCCGGTCGTGATGGCCGTCGAAGGGACCGTTATAGAGCCGCTTCGGCTCGAGGAAGATCACGGGGTCCGGGTCTTCGATCGAGGAGATCAGCAGCCCCTTCGCATCATAGGGATTGGAGGGAACCACGACCTTCAGCCCGCACACGTGGGTGAAGAGCGCTTCGGGGCTCTGGCTGTGGGTCTGGCCGCCAAAGATGCCGCCGCCGGTCGGCATGCGCACCACGAGCGGGCAGGTGAACTGGTTGTTGGACCGGTGGCGGATGCGCGCCGCCTCCTGCGTCAGCTGGTCATAGGCCGGGTACATGTAGTCTGCGAACTGCACTTCGACACAGGGCTTCAGACCGAAGGCCGCCATGCCGATCGCTGCGCCGACAATGCCGGATTCGGAGATCGGGGCATCGAAGCAGCGGGTCTTGCCGTATTTCTGCTGCAGGCCTTGCGTGCAACGGAAGACGCCGCCGAAATAGCCGACATCCTCGCCGAACACGACGACATCCTCGTCGCGGCCCATGGAAACGTCGATGGCGCTGCGGATCGCCTCGATCATGGTCATGCGTGCCATGGCTTTATACTCCCGCCTGCTGGCGCTGCCGCTTCAGGTGCGGCGGCATTTCGGCATAGACGTCCTCGAACATGTCGCGCATGGAAGGCTTGCCGCCCGCATGCAGGGTGCCATGCTTCTCGGCTTCCTTCTGCGCGGTCACGACTTCCTCGCGGATCTCCGCTTCCATCTGCTTGTGCCGCTCCTCGGACCAGAGGCCGCGGCGGATCAGGTGGTTCTTGAGGCGGATGATGGGGTCTCCGAGCGGCCAGGCATCGCTCTCCTCCTTCGGGCGGTAGGCAGAGGGATCGTCCGAGGTGGAATGGGCGCCGGCGCGGTAGGTCACGTGCTCGATCAGGGTCGGTCCGCCATTGCTGCGCGCCCGGTTCGCCGCCCATTCGGACACGGCATGCACGGCGAGATAGTCATTGCCGTCCACCCGCAGCGCCGGAATGCCGAAGCCGAGGCCGCGGGCAGCGAACGTGCCCGAGCCGCCGCGGGCAATGCCCTGGAAGGTCGAGATCGCCCACTGATTGTTGACGATGTTGAGGATGACCGGTGCGCGATAGGTGGAGGCGAAGACGAGCGCCGCGTGGAAGTCGGAAGCCGCCGTCGAGCCGTCGCCGATCCAGCCGGCGGAAATCGCCGTTCCCTGCTTGATGGCCGAAGCCATGGCCCAGCCGACCGCCTGGATGTACTGCGTACCGAGATTTCCTGAGATCGAAAAGAAGCCGTGGCTGCGGGCGGAATATAGAACCGGCAGCTGCCGGCCCTTCAAGGGGTCCGCATCGTTGGAGAAGATCTGGTTCATCATCTCCACCATGGGATAGTCGCCCGCGATCAGCAGGCCGGCTTGCCGGTAGGTGGGGAAGTTCATGTCGCCTGGCTTCAGCGCCTTCTGGAAAGCGCAGGAAATCGCCTCCTCGCCGAGATGCTGCATGTAGAACGAGGTCTTGCCCTGACGCTGCGCCATGATCATGCGCTGGTCGAAGGTGCGCAGCGTCATCATGTGGCGCAGGCCCTCGCGCAGCTGGTCGTCGGACAGCGAGCCGGCCCAGGGACCGACCGCGTCGCCATCCCGGTTCATCACGCGGATGATTGAATAGGCGAGGTCGCGGATGTCCTCCGCCTTCGCATCTTCGGGTGGCCGCCGCACGGAACCGGCTTCGGGGATCTCCACCTTCGAGAAATCGGGCTTGCCGCCCGGCCGCACTTCCGGTTCCGGCACGTGCAGGCTGAGATGATCGTTCTCACTCATGTCTTTCTCCTCCTCCCTCTGCCCGAATTCAGCGTGCGGCCAAGCGAAGCGCGCCGTCGAGGCGGATCACCGAGCCGTTGAGCATGGGGTTTTCAATGATCTCGGCGGCAAGCCGGGCATATTCGCAGGGCCTGCCGAGCCGGGACGGGAAGGGCACGGAAGCGCCGAGCGCGGCCTGTACCGTGTCCGGCATGCCGGCCATCATCGGCGTCTCGAAGATGCCGGGCGCAATCGTCATCATGCGGATGCCCTGGCGGGCAAGCTCGCGGGCGATCGGCAGCGTCATGCCGACGACGGCGGACTTTGATGCCGCATAGGCGGCCTGGCCGATCTGGCCCTCGTAAGCCGCGACGGAGGCGGTCGCGATCAGCACGCCGCGCTCGCCATCCTCAAGGGGCGCATTGCCCGACATGGCAAGCGCCGCATGACGGATCACGTTGAAGGTGCCGGTGACGTTGATCGCCAGTGTCCGTTCGAAGCTTGCCAGCGAATGCACGCCGTCCCGGCCCAGCACCTTCTCGCCGGGTGCGATGCCGGCGCAGCAGATTGCGCCGCGGAGCGGGCCGAACGCGGCGACGGCGTCGGCGATCGCTTTGCCGGCAGCTTCATCCTCGGTCACGTCGAGAGGCGCAAAACGGGCCTTCGCGCCAAGCCCGGCGGCAAGCGCCTCGCCCTGCTCGATCGCGCGGTCGGCCAGCGTCACCTTCGCGCCGCGTTCCACCAGAAGGCAGGCCGTGGCAGCACCCAGGCCGGAAGCGCCACCGGTAACAAAGAAATGGCCGTTCTCGATCTTCATGGCCTTCCTCACACGAGTTCGAGGGCAAGGGCGGTAGCCTCGCCGCCGCCGATGCAGAGCGAGGCGATGCCGCGGCGGGCGTTGCGGGCGCGCATGGCGTGCAGCAGCGTCACCACGATGCGGGCGCCGGAAGCTCCGATCGGATGGCCGAGCGCGCAGGCCCCACCGTTGACGTTGACCTTTTCGGGATCGAGGCCCAAGTCGCGGATGGCGATCATGGCGACCACCGCAAAGGCTTCGTTGATCTCCCAGAGATCGACGTCCGAAGCCTGCCAGCCGATGCGCGAAAAAAGCGTCTTGATCGCACCGACCGGGGCGGTCGTGAAATAGGCGGGCTGGCGGGCATGGCCGGCATGGCCGACGACGCGGGCAAGCGGCGTGAGGCCTCGGGCTTCTGCCTCGCTCTCGCGCATCAGGAGAAGGGCGGCCGCGCCATCCGATATGGAGGAGGAATTCGCCGCCGTTACCGTGCCGCCTTCGCGGAAGGCCGGCCTGAGCCTGGCGATCTTGGCGGGATCGGCCTTGGCCGGCTGTTCGTCATGGTCGAGCCGTGCTGACGATCGGCCCTCGCCACGGTTCACGGAGGCGATCTCCGCGGTGAAAGCCCCGGTTGCCTCGGCCGTCAGCGCCCTCTCGAGCGACCGGCGGGCATAGTCGTCCTGCTCCTCGCGGGTAAACTGGTATTCGCCGGCGATATCCTCGGCATAGGTGCCCATCAGGCGGCCTGAATAGGCGTCCTCCAGCCCGTCCAGAAACATGTGATCCTTGAGCTCCGCATGGCCGAGACGGGCGCCGGCGCGGGTCTTGAGCGAGAGGTAGGGTGCATTCGACATGGATTCCATGCCGCCCGCGAGCGTGATCCTGCTGCTGCCGGCAAGGAGGCCGTCATGGGCGAGCATGATCGCCTTCATGCCGGAGCCGCAGACCTTGGAGATGGTGGAGCAGGGCACGGCTTCCGGCAGCCCGCCCTTCAGTGCCGCCTGCCGTGCCGGGTTCTGGCCGAGTCCGGCGGAGAGCACATTGCCCATGAAGACCTCATCGACTGCCTGACCTTCGACCCCCGCCCGGGCAAGAGCGGCCTCCACGGCGATAGCACCCAGCTCTGGCGCGGAAAGTGGCTGCAGGGCGCCCTGGAACGCGCCCATCGGCGTGCGGGCGGCAGAGACGATGACGACGGGATCGGTAATGCGAGCAGCGGGCAAGGCATCCTCCATGGCGGTCCGGGAGGCGCAGTGACAATTGCGGGATCAGTTCGAACTGGCCTCAATGAGGTGAGGCCGCCGATCAGCGATCAACCACATCGCTTCTCCTCCCAGAACCAAGCGATGCGGGCATGATAGTGCGAAGCCGTGAGACGAATCTCGTCTAAGTCGGGGAGGAAGGAAAGCTGTTTCGCAGAGATCGCACCGCTGGTGGACGGTATTTGGTGAAATTCTGCGTTGTCAGCTGCGAGCCTGGTTTTTCTCTGCGGCGGCGAGCCATTGGAGGATGCCTTCCGCAGCGGCCTTGCCGGTCGCGAAACAGGCAGTCAGCAGATAGCCGCCGGTCGGCGCTTCCCAATCGATCATTTCGCCGGCGGCGAAGAGACCGGGATGGCTCTTCAGCATGTAGCGCTCGTCGAGTTCCTCCCAGGCGATGCCGCCCGCAGACGAGATTGCCTCTTCGAGGGGCCGTGGGCGGATAACGCGCAGCGGCAGCTTCTTGATGGTGCGTGCGAGTTCTTCCGGCGGCATGGCCTGGCAGTCCGGCACGCATTCGCGCACCAGCGCGGTCTTGACGGCATCGAGCCCGGCACCTTTCCGAAGCCGGTTCGAAAACGACATCTTGCCTGTTTGCCGTTGAAAGTCCGCTGCCATGCGGTTTGAGTCACGACCGGGGGCGAGGTCGAGCAGAAGCACTGCCGACCCGTCAGTTTCGATCCTGTCCCGCAGCGCTGCGGCATGGGCATAGATCAGGCTGCCTTCCACGCCGCTTCGACCGATCACGAATTCGCCCTGCACGGAGCCGGCATCGCTGGTCGCGACGACGGCCTTTACCGGTGCGCCGGAAAAACGTTCTGTGAAATGCGGCGACCAGGGCAGGTCGAAGCCGCAATTGGCCGGGCGGAAAGGTTTTATCGCAATGCCCGCTCCGGCAAAGGGCGCCATCCAGCTGCCGTCCGAGCCGAGCTTCGGCCAGCTGCCGCCGCCGAAGGCGAAGAGCGCAGTCTGGGGCTCGACCCAGATCTCGCCGCCCGGCGTCAGAATGCGGTGCCCCTTGCCATCGAAGCCTATCCATCGGTGACGGGTCTGGATGTCAACGCCCTGCGCGGAAAGGCGCCTCAGCCAGGCGCGCAGCAGCGGCGAGCCCTTCATCGCCTTCGGAAAGACACGTCCCGACGAGCCGGTGAAGGTATCGGCACCCAGGGCATCTGCCCAGTCGCGCAAGGCTTCGGGCTTCAGGCCATCAAGTGCCGACGCAAGCCGCGCATTGGCGGCGCCATAGCGTTCCCGAAACCGCGCATAGTCCTCGGAGTGAGTAAGGTTCAGCCCCGACTTGCCGGCCAGGAGAAACTTGCGCGCGACCGTCGGCATGGCCTCATAAACGGTCACGGCATGGCCGGCAGCGGAGAGAATTTCGGCTGCCATCAGGCCTGCGGGTCCTCCGCCGAAAACAGCTATCGGTCGCCCTGCCCCGTCAGAGCCGGTCATCACGATGCGCCGCAGGAGACCACGTAGATCTCGCCGGTCTTCTTGATTTTCACCGCCGAGAGAACGCCGGTGGCATAGGCGCCGGTATCGACATTGATGCGACCTTCGCCGATGTCGACCTTGTCGACGGGCGTATGTCCATGCACCACGAGATAGGGTGCCGCCACGGGATTGGGCGAAGGGCGCTTCCACAGCAGCACCTCGTCCCGCTGGTCGTGAAGATCGATCCGGGTATCGACACCGCCATGCACGAAGCAGAGATCCGGGAAGCTTGCAAGCGAGGGAAGGTTCGCAAGGAACATCAGGTGGCTCGCCGGGATCGACCCGTGCAGGAGCGCCATCATTTCCGCGCGCGTATCCGGGAGCTGGCGAATGCCATAGGAAAGAAGCGCCTCGCGTCCGCCGAAGCGCAGCCAGTCGTGATCGTGGGACGGGCGTTCGAGGAAATCCAGCATGACCTCCTCATGGTTGCCCGCGAGATGGATCGTCTTCAGCCAGCCATTTTCGCCAAGCCCGATCAGATGCTCGATGACTTCTGAGGATTGCGGGCCGCGGTCGACATAGTCGCCCAGCGTGATCAGTACCTTTTCGCCGGGCTCGCCTGCTGCATCCTTGGCGATGATCGCTTCGAGCCGGAGAAGGAGATCCAGGCAACCATGCACGTCGCCGATGGCGTAAATCACGTCGGGCATGCCGTCGAAGAAGAGCTTGCGCCGGCCCCGTTTGCGTTCTTCGGTCCCGCCGCGCTTCGGCTGTCCGAACATGTCTCGCAAGCGCCCCAGCATCAACTCAAAGTCCCGCTTTTCAGATCAAGAGATCCCGACAGGATCTTCTTAAAGAACAAAGCCAGGCCATTTTCAACGGCCCGGCTCCCAGATTTTCAGTGTTTTATCAGATATCGACTCAGAAGCCGTGGCCGCCACGCAATTCCGTCAGGATCGTCGCAAAGAAGATCTTCGCATCGAGCGCAAGCGAGTAATTGTCGATATAGTGCAGGTCTGCCGCGATACGGGCACGTGCCCAGTCCGCCTTGTCGGTCGGACCACGCCAGCCGCGCACCTGAGCGAGACCGGTAAGGCCCGGACGGACGCTGTGGCGGCGGTGATACTGCGGCACCAGTTCTTCGTAGAGCATGCCAGCGGCACGCATGCCGATCGCATGGCAGCGCGGACCGATGAGCGACATGTCGCCCTTCAGCACGTTGAAGAACTGCGGCAGTTCATCGATGTTCGTCTTGCGAAGGAAGGCGCCGATGCGCGTGATGCGCGGATCGCCCTGCACGGTCTGGGCAACGCCCGTCGGATCGCAGGCATCCGTGCGCATCGACCGGAACTTGTAGATACGGATCTTCTTTCCATCCTTGCCCCAGCGGACCTGGCTGAAGAAGGCCGGGCCCGGGCTGTCGAGCTTGACTGCAAGGATCAGCACCAGGAAAAGCGGCGCAAGCACCAGCAGCATGGTGGCCGCGAACGCAACGTCGAAGGCACGCTTTGCGGCCAGCTGTGCGGTGACGGCAGCATCCTGACTTTCCGCGGTTTGGAGCGGGTAGTAGAGGGTCATGTCCGATACTTTATGGTTGGCGTTTGCGGGATGGGGAGGCTCTTGTTCGCCCACGTTGAGAAAACTCGCCATTCTGGGAACCCTTCTCCTCGAGTTAAACTTAACGCCCCGATTTTCATTTACCGACTGGTAACTACACACGTAACGCGGCTTTATGAAGACTGCAATTCACTCTCCGAAGCCCGGAGCTTGTCCAATATTGGAGCCATTTCTGTCGGTCTTCGCCGCAGGCACGGTTAAATGGCTGCAAATAATGACAAATTTACGTTCGTCAAAAACACTTCGGTAGTCCTGGCCTGCCGAGGTCACGATGTTGAAACGGGGAGCTGCGTCGAAATGTCGCATGAGACTTATCATCCAGTGAAAGCTCCTGCCTTCGCTCCTGCCACTTATGGGCGACCAAGTACTTTTTTTGGGCCAACATATGCGTGTGGTTATTTCGCACATGCACATAATCCATTGCGAATCGTTTTAGTCCGCTGCCGCCGAATTCTACTCGCGTGAGTTGGCTTGGCTGGGCGATTCCGCCTCGGATCAAATGACCTCCTGGTAAAAACTTGATTATATTGAGAAATGTCAGGGTCGTGTGATTTTGCTCAAAAAACGAGCAGCGCGCCGCTAGAATTTGTGCAGCGCAGCAAAAAATTGCCCATTATTTCCTGTTGGCCTCTGCAGTCATTGGGCTTAACAAATACCCGCACGCCGACCTGGGTCGGCGTTTTCATTCGATACCGCCTTGTATCATTATGGCACATCGAGCCATGCGCTCCGTTTCTAGCAGCCCTGAAAAAATTGGCACAAGAATTGCTTTAAAGAAAAAGCGCAAGCCGAAGCGAAGTTTATTCTGTCGGCAGTTCGATGGCCGAAAGAATTAACCATGCCTTTTAACCATGATGACAAAGAGTCGTGGAAACGGTCGTTCGCTGCTTGCCCTGTTGAAGCGAAAATCAGGCGCCTTTAAGGCATTGCTCCGCCGTAGTCATGAAGGCGTGCGCCATTGCGGGGAGCTGTCTGTGTCGAGACCAGATGAGAGAAAGTTCCACGGTGGCCGATGGCTGGAAGGGACGAAGCAAGATGCGTCCCTGATCCTGAAACAATCCGAGATGGACGAGGCTGGCAAGCGAAACGCCGAGTCCGGAACCGACCATGGAACAGATCATGTCCGGCGTTCGTGCCTCGTATCGAAGCACGCGCGCGACATTCCGCTTTTCGAACAGCGCATCGATTGCCGTGCGCAGGGCGTTGTCCGGACGCAGGGAGATAAAGACCTGCTGTGCCAGGTCCTCGGGGGTGATGACCTCCCTGTCCGCGAGAACGTGGCCATTCGGCAGAATGCAGTGGACAGGCGAATCGGCAAGTTTCTGGCTGAGGCAACCGCCGCTTTCAGGAAGGCCGGAGACAAGGGCGATATCGCATTGATGCGTCGTCAGGCACTCGACCACGAGTTCGGGCTGCTTCACCTCGATCGATACGAAGGCGTCCGGATACTGCCGGCTGAAGTCGCTGACGAGGCGGGTCACGAGCGAACTCGGTATGCCAGGTATGGTCAATAGCCGAAGTCGCGAATAGCGGAAGCGGCCGATTTCCAGCGCTGCCTCTCGGATCTGCACCATTCCGATCAGCGCCCGCTTCACCTCGTCGATCAGGATTTCCGCTTCCGCCGTCGGCGAGATTCGGCGACCCACGCGTTCGAAGAGCTGGTAGCCGATATCGGCTTCCATGTCGGCGATGAGACGGCTGATGGCTGGCTGGGATATGCCGAGCTGATTTGCCGCCTCGGTCAGGGTCCCCGCGACCATGACGGCACGAAATGCGTCGATCTGCCTGAGTGTAAGACTCATCGCAACGCCCTCAAATTTTCGAATACTAATATATAATATTAGGTTATGAGGGATGTCAAAGGCGATTTTGCCTATCTGAGGTTTCAGTGACGTCTTTTAGTCTTACGACTTTTCGAACGGAGATCGCATGTGCTGGCCATCAGAAACTGCGCCAGCCCCTTGCTCGCTCTACCGCCAAAGAAAAGCGGTCGCGGTCGCGGAGACGATCGATTGGCCTGGGTACGACCAGTCTTTGTTCTGCCGAAGTCGGCAACGGCAGGTCCGTGCCGCGTGCGCGGGCGGCGAAGGCTGCGGTTCCAAACGCGGTTCGCTCGTCGAAGGAGGATGTCGCGAGCTCCCGCTGAAGCTGGTCGGCAAGGAACTGCAGGAAATAGCTGCTTCGGGTCAGCCCCCCATCGACGGAAATGCGCCCGCCGATCGGTACGTCCGCATGCATGGCCTCGATCACCTCGGCGGTCCTCAGCGCAATACCCTCGAGCAGTGCCTGCTGCATGTCGGACCGCGTCGTTGCGCCGGACATGCCGAGGAAGAGGCCAGCCGCGCTGCGGTCCCAGTGCGGACAGGCGAGACCGGAAAGAGCCGGTACGAAGCAAAGGCCGCGGGAAAGCGCACTCTCGCCCTCGAACCGGTCGATCTCGGTGACATCGCCGACAAGGCCGATGCGTTGCGCCCATTCAATGGCCGAACCCGCATCGTAGACGCCTCCATCGAGCGCATAGGTGACAGAGCTGCCGTCGCCCCAGCCGATGGTAGGTAGAAGGCCGCGTTCAGGTGCCCGTATGATGCGGTCGCCCGTGACGGCAAGTGCGAAGGCCCCGGTACCGAAGGTGATCTTCGCATCACCGGGCTTCCGGCAGCCGTGTCCGTAAAGAGCTGCCTGCTGGTCCACGACACTCGCGGTCACCGGAGTGCCGCCGATCTCGCCGAAGAATCCGATGGTCGGCCTGATCTCCGGCAGGCACTCGCGCGGCACGCGGAAGAGGGCGCAAAGGTCGTCGTCCCACTCTCCGCTTGCGAGGTTGAGCAGCGAAGTCCGGGATGCGGTGGTGAGATCGGTCGCGAAATGTCCGGTCAGTCGGTCGAGGAAGAAGGCATCTGTGGTGCCGAGCCTGAGCCGCCCCTGCAGCCTCGCTTGCCGGGCCGCCGGAGTGTTTTCCAGGATCCACGCGAGCTTTGATGCGGAGAAGTAGGCATCGAGCGGCAGGCCGGCGCGGCCGAGAGTGAGTTCCGCGGCGCCCTCTGCCTCCAGCGCTGCTATGCGGTCGCTGGTCCGGTTGTCCTGCCAGACGATGACTGGCGAGAGCGGTCGTTTCGTCACGGCATCCCAGGCAAGGCAGCTTTCGCCCTGGTTGTCGATCCCGATTGCGTCCACGGTGCCTGCCGCATCAAGGCACACTCTAATGTTCTCGATAAGCGCTTCCGGGTCGTGCTCCACCCAGCCGCCCTGCGGCAGGATCTGCTCGTGCCGCAGGGAATGGCGGATTTCGGCATGGCCGTCCGTATCCGCAACCAGAACCCGTGTCGACGTGGTGCCCTGGTCGATGGCCGCTATGCGCATGATGGTCTGTCCCCGTTCACTCGACGATCCTGAGCGTGATCCGTCCCGTTCCACCGGCAAGCGGCGGCTGCGGGACGAGGACGCGCCGCTCCGGCAGTGCCGAAAGTTTCTGCCTGTAGATTTCACGCCCGCCGGCATCCTCGGCGACCAGGTGTCCGCCCACCGGCCGCGAAACGCGCAACTGAATCTGCGACATGCCGCCGGCACCGCCCGCCAGCCATTGCGGCATCACGTAGCGGATCCCGTCTCCTGCAATGAGCCGTCTCTCCCGCCCCGTTTCGCCGAGCCGGCCGGCGAGGTCGTCGGCGATGAAGCCGCCGATCTTCCGGCCTTCGCGGAAGGACCAGCCGGCGGTTTCGACCGGGCGCAACAGATTGCCGGCGGCAAAGATCGCCCGGTGGCTGGTGCGGCCGAACTGGTCTACCTCCGGCCCGCCCGTGCCCGTGCCCGTGTCGAGATCGAGACCCGCCATGCGGGCAAGGTGTGCCTCGCCGACGAAGCGGCCCGAAAAGATGACGCCGTCGCATTCGATCTCTCGCCGATGGCCGTCGGGGTCTTCCACCACGACATGGTCCACCCGCGACGAACCCGCGATATCGACCAGTTTCGTTCCGGTCATCACGGGAATACCGAGCAGGCGCGGGTAGAGAAACAGGCCGGACGGCGCAACGGGCCGCGGACCTTCCTCGATCATCGCGACCGGCTGCGCGTCCAGCGAACGGCAGGTAAGGATGGCGGAAAGCGCCACGAGTTCCGTACCGACAATGACCGGACGCCTGAACGGAGCCAGATGTTCCAGGTAGGCATAAGCCTGCAGTGCGCCCGTATTGATGACGCCGAGCGGCCGCTCGCCTGCGGTGAACCGGACCGAGCGGGGGCTTTCGCGCGTGCCGGTGGCGAGCAGCACGCGTCCGGCAGTGAGGGTGATCACGCCCTCTGGCGCGGTGCAATGGAGGGTAACGTCCTCGGAACCTGGTTTGATGGCGGTTACGGCAGTGCGAGTTCTTATCTCGGCGCCGCTCCTCAATGCCATGGCTGACAGGCGGCGCGCATAGGCGGGTCCGGTGAGCAGCCGGCCGAATTCCCTGATGCCAAAGGGTGGGTGGCCGCAATGGCGCGGTACGCCGCCGGTCTCGGCTTCACGCTCGATCACCACGACACGGCTTATGCCGCGCGCCTTGAGTTCGGCTGCCGCGGCCAGTCCTGAAGGACCGCCGCCGATGATGGCGACGTCGTAGCGTGGGTCGATCATGCCGGCACCTCGCTGACTGCCATCGGCAGCAGGAGCCTGTCCTTGCTCATGGCGGCGAGATGCGCCTGGCAATTGAAACCCTGGCAGCGGCCCATGCCCGCACGTGTCCTCCGCCTCAAGCCTCCGTAATCACCAGCCGGCAGCGCGCCATTCAGCGCTTCCTCGATCTCGCGGGCCGTCACCAGCTCGCAATGGCAGACGATGCCGCCATTTCCGGGCTGCGACCAGTCACGCGGCATCTCTTCCGAGATGTTGCGGACCGGATGCTCTGGTGGATCTGCAACCGGTTCGATGCTGGAGCTCCTGCCTTCCTGCATGCCGCGATAGAGGTTGAGCGCATGGGCTGCGATCCCGAGAGAGGCTGTGAGCCCGGTCGAGCGGATGCCGCCGAGGGTGATCCAGTTCCGGTCCGGTTCCACACGGATGCGATAGTGCTTCTTGTCGCTTGCGGGCCGCAGACCGGCATAGATTGCCGTGACCGGCATGGAGCCGAGACCGGGCACCATCTCCTCCGCCTTTTCCACGAGCTGACGCAGTGTCGCTTCGTCGGTCGTGGCTCGGGTGCGGTCGTCCTGCTCCTCGGCTGTCGGGCCGACGAGCACGTTGCCAAAGGCGGTGCGGCAGAGCACGATGCCCTTGGTGCGCTCCGTCGGCACCGGCAGGATGATCGTGCGCAAGAGGCGGGCAGCCGCCTTGTCGAACACCACGAACTGGCCCTTGCGCGGGTGGATGGAGAAGTGCGCATGCCCGAGCAGCAGCTCTTCCATGCGGTCGCCGTAAAGTCCGGCGCAGTTGATGACGGTGCGGGCGCGGAAGCTGCCTCGGTTCGTTTCGATGGTCCAGGTTTCGCCGTCAAACGCGCCTCCCATCACCTCGGTGAGGAAGTGGAAGTCCGCACCGAGCGCTTTGGCCTGGATCATGTAGGCGAGAAAGGGCGACCAGGGGTCGATGACATGTTCGCGCGGCACCAGCACGGCTTCGAGCGCATTGCGGGAAAGATGCGGCTCGCGCGACAGCACCTCCGACGATGTAAGGCGGGATACGTCCGGTACGCCATTCTCATGTGCCTGCCGTTCGATCTCGGAGAGCTTTTCCCTCTGCTCTTCCGTCCATGCGACGACCATGGCGCCCGTTTCGAGCACCGGCAGGTTGAAGCGTTCGCGAATCTCGAGATATTCACGGTAGCCGGCCTGCATGCAGGAGAGTTCGAGACTGCCGGACGGAGCGTCGAAGCCGGTGTGCAGGATCGCACTGTTCGCCTTGCTGGCGCCAGAGAGGATGTCGGCACCCTTCTCCAGCATCACGACCTTGGCGCCGGCAAGTGCAAAGCGGCGCGTGACGGCACAGCCGACGACACCGGCACCAATCACCAACACATCCGCAACCATGCCAACCTCTTCCTGTGGATGCCGGTACTGTGATAGATTATGACCGAATGGTCAAGGTGAAAGCCCGAGCGGGCAAATTGGGGATTTGAGCGTGGAGCCAGAACATCGGCGTACAGGGATTCTGGCCGCACTTGCAGTGGCCGGACGGGTGACCGTCAACGAACTTGCCGATCTCCTCGAGGTGTCGCGCGAAACGATCCGGCGCGATCTTGCCGAACTGGAAGAGGCGGGGCGCCTCAGAAAGGTGCATGGAGGGGCGGTTTCAGCGCCTCCGATACAATACGAATTCGGTCCGGAAAGCTCGTTTCAGGTGCGCATGCAGGAACATGCCGAAGCCAAGCGTCATATTGCCCGCACGGCTGCCGCCCTCCTGAAACCCGGCGATACGGTCTTCATCGATACCGGCAGCACGACGGTCGTCTTTGCGGAAGAGATAGCGCACAAGGCCGGTCTTACCGTCATCACCAATTCCGGCATCATTGCAGGGCTGGCTTCACGCGGAGAAGGGGCGAGAGTCATCCATCTCGGTGGTGAATATAGGGCCGACGGGGCGGAAACGGTTGGGCCGGTTACCGTCGAACAGATCGAACGCTACCAGGCCACCCATGCGGTGCTGACCATTGCCGGTCTCACCGAATTCGGCGGGCAGGATGCGGATCCGGCGGAAGCGGAGATCGCCCGTGCCATGGCACGACGCAGCGGCGAGGTCATCCTTCTCGCCGATTCCAGCAAGTTCTGCCGGGGGTTTCCCTATACGGCGGTTGATCTTTCCCGCGTCACGAGGCTCGTGGCAAATGAGAGGCCGGAGGCGCGCTTAGCTGATGCGCTCCATGCTGCTGGGGTCGATGTCATCACCGGCTGATGCTCTCAGGAATGCTGTTCGAGCGGGAAGGTGAGGCTGTAGGTGATCTCTTCCTCGGTCAACCTGTACTCCGCCTCGCCGCCCACCGAAGCCGGCACCACATGTTCGAGCACCGTGCTGCCGAAGTGCTTTCCATAGCCCTGGCCGCGTGTGGTGATGTCCTTCCACGTCGCGTTGAACGGCTCGCGCCATGTAAATCGCAGCAATTCACGCTCGCCCTCCTGAAGCCGCCTGCAGGTGATCGCGATCGGCGCTTCCCGGCTTTCGAAGATCGTGCCATGCGTGCTCGCATTGACGAAAAGCTCATGCAGGGCCAGACCAAGGTGCAGCGTCACGTTCGGCGACAGCAGCACATTGTCGCCTGTGACCTCGAAGAGCGGGCGGTTGTCGGAGACCAGCCGGTCGATCTGCTGGTGAACGACGTCGAAGAAGTACGCGCCACGCCAGCGCGAGGCGGTGATGAGATCCTGCGACTTCGAGAGTGCGTGCACGCGGTCACGGAATTTCTTCAGGAACTCCTGAAGCGTCTGGGAGTGGCGTGCCGTCTGGGAAGCAATGCTCTGCACCACGGCCAGCATGTTCTTGGAGCGATGGCTGCCTTCCCGCTGCAGAGAGGTCAGCATCTGCTCCTGATTGCGCAGCCTGGTCACGTCCTCGATGCGGGTCTGGTAAAAATACTGGCCCGACGCATCGCCGACCCGGCTGATCGTAAACAGGAAGACTTGTTCGCTGACGGTCACCTCCAGCGTGCGTTCGACGCCCGTCGTTTCCAGATTGTGCTTGAGAGAAGAAAGCTTGGCCGCGAGTTCCGGCCCGAAGATGCCGGCATCCGTGACCGCGCCCGCGAGTGCCGACTGCCAGCAATCGGGCAGGTTGGCGATCAGCTGGTATTCCCAGGCTTTGTCCTGCAGGAGAATAGAACTTGCTGACCCCGAGAGAGCCAGGGTCAGCAAGTCGTTTCGGCCCGCTCCGCCAGGCGCGGGCTGAATCCAAAGAGCGCGGGTCATGTCACACTTCGCTCCTCTACCGGAACACGGTTACGCGATACGGTCGGTCAGGCGGGATTGGAGACACTCGCATTGAAGAACAGGGCCTGGCTGATCATCGCCTTCACCACGTCGGGGTTGAAGGGCTTGGTGACCAGGAAGGTCGGTTCCGGACGCTCGCCGGTCAGCAGGCGTTCCGGGAAGGCGGTGATGAAGATCACCGGAATGCTGGCTTCCTTGAGAATGTCGGAGATGGCGTCGAGGCCCGAGCTGCCGTCTGCGAGCTGGATGTCTGCAAGCACCATCTTCGGCTTGGTCTTGTGGAAGAGCTCGACCGCCTCCCGATGCGTGCGGGCGATGCCGGTGACGAAATGGCCGAGCTCGTGCAGCATCTGCTCGATGTCCATCGCGATCAGAGGTTCGTCCTCGATGATCATGATGTCGGTGGCGATCTGCTCGGAAATCTCGCGGGAGGCGGCATCGAGCAGCGGCTTGACGCCGTCTTCGGTCACCTTCAGAATTTCGGCGGTTTCGCCAACGGTGAAACCCTCGACGGTGGTGAGCAGGAAGGCCTGCTTCGCCTTCGTCGGCAGCGATGCCAGATTGGCGGCAGCCCGCTTTTCCCATGCAAACGGCGAATCCATCTGGGGAATTTCTATTTCAGCGGAACCAAATATAGTCGCGAAGAGTTGGTACAGAGCAACGCGGTCGCTCGACGCCTTCGGGAAGATGGAAATGTCAGCGATCAAGGCTTCCAACGTCGCAGCGACATAGGCGTCCCCTGATGTCTGGGAACCGGTCACGCTACGGGCATATCGACGAAGGAGAGGTAGATGGGCGGCTATTCGAACCGATAGAGACATATTGATGCTTTCCAGTTGCGTCGGTGTTAACCCCGACCGACATCCAAAACGCGCCGCGAAAAAATAAGTTCCGTGGGTGTGGAACTTTTTCTTGTGCGCGGCATTTAACCCGCAACGAACAATACAGGTCGCACCACATCATGCACGAAAATCCCAAAGAGGCTGATGAAAATGTTCCAGCGCATGCGGAATCTCACCTCATAGACCCCAACTCACTGGTGTCCCGGGTCCTCCGGGAACTTTACGACAGCGTCCAGAATGAGGCCATTCCGGACCGCTTTCTGGACCTTCTGGAAAAACTCGATATGGCGGAAAGCGCTGCCAAGACGGTCGATAGCCAATGAATGAAACCAGTGAATCCGACCAGCGCCGTTTCAAGCGGGAGCTGCTGGCAGCCTTGCCCAATCTCCGCGCCTTCGCCGTGTCGCTCGTCGGGCGCCATGACCGCGCGGACGATCTGGTCCAGGATACGATCATGAAGGCCTGGGCAAAGCAGGAGAGCTTCGAGATCGGCACGAACATCAAGGCCTGGCTGATCAAGATCCTCTTGAACAGCTTCTACAGCCAGATGCGCAAGAACGGCCGCGAGGTGCAGGACAGCGACGGCATCCTGACGGAGCGCCTCTCCGTGCATCCCGCCCAGCACGGCGCGCTCGATCTCCAGGACTTCCGCAATGCGCTGAACACGCTGCCGCCGGACCAGAGGGAAGCCATCATTCTCGTCGGGGCTTCCGGTTTTTCCTATGAAGAAGCGGCAGAAATCTGCAATTGCGCCGTCGGCACGATCAAGAGCCGCGTCAGCCGCGCCCGCCAGCGCCTCCAGGAAATTCTCGGCGTCACGGGCGAGGGCGATTTCGGCCCCGATGCTGCCTCCACCGCCGTGACATCCCGCCCCGTCACCAGCACCAGCTTCTGACGGCCAGATATTCCGAAATAGCCATGAGAACTCATCCGCCCGGCGCGGACGCAGGATAACTGCGTCCGCGCCGGGCGTTATATCTGGTAAGGCCTATTCACGCGACTGGCTGCAACAGGTCAGCGAGCGCGCCGAGTAGAACTGTGTCCGCAAACGGTTTCGTCACCTGTCGCGTCGGGCCGGCCGGCAGGTTCTCGACCTGCACGTGACCGGTAGCGAAAAGAAGCGGCAGGGCAGGGCGCATTTCGCGCGCCCGGTTGGCAAGCTCCACGCCCGTCATGTCCGGCAGCCCGAAATCGGCCATCAGCACGTCGACCCGGTATTGCCGGAGTAGCGAAAGCGCCTCGGACCCGGACCCGGCTTCGAGCACCGTATAGCCCTCGTCCTCGAGGATTTCGGCAGTCGTCAGCCGGATCAGGTAATCGTCTTCGCAGAGAAGCACCACCGGCCCGCTTGCCGACACGCCGGCATTGGCGATGTTGTCAGGCAGTGCCGCCGTGCTCGGCGCCAGCCCCTCAGGATTTGCCTCTTCGCTTCCTGCGCCGGTCTTTCCCGCGTTGTCGAGGGCGACCCTGATCTTCCGCGCCAGCGCCTCACGGGAATAGGGTTTGGCAAGGAGCTCGATGCCTTGTTCCTCCGGCATTTTAACGCCCGACCCATCCGCATAGCCCGAGGTAAAGAGCACGGCAATGTCAGGCTGATACTGCCGTGCGCGCCGAACCAGATCGTCGCTTTTCAAGGCGCCGGGCATGATCATGTCGCTGAACAGAAGATCGATCCGCGCGCCGGATTCCAGCACCGTCAGTGCGCCTGGCCCGTCCTTCGCCCGCAGCACGCGGTAGCCGAGGTCCGAAAGCGTCGCCACGACCGTGTCCCTTACAGCATCGTCGTCTTCGGCCACGAGAATGGTCTCGCTCCCGCCCCGGATCGGCGGCGGCGCGCTCTCGCTCGCCGTCTCGGCGTCTTCTCCGCCCGCAGCCCGCGGCAGATACATGCGGATCGTCGTTCCCTGTCCAGGCTGGCTTTCGATGATGACGTGACCGCCGGACTGCTTGACGAAGCCATAGACCATGGAAAGGCCGAGACCTGTGCCCTTGCCCTCCGGTTTCGTGGTGAAGAACGGCTCGAACACCTTTTCCATCACCTCCTGGCTCATGCCGCAGCCCGAATCTTTCACCGCAATCATCACGTACTGGCCCGCCGTAAGGTCTACGCGATGGTTGACGGAATAGGCGTCGATCAGCACGTTACGGACCTCGATCACCACATGGCCGCTATCGTCCATGGCGTCGCGGGCGTTGATCGCGAGGTTCAGGATTGCGTTCTCGACATTGCCGGGATCGATCTCCGTGCTCCAAAGATTGTCCTCGATGACGGTTTCGACCGTCACCGCCTCGCCGAGCGCCCGGTGCAGGATGTCGTCCATATTGTTGATGAGCCGGCCAATGTTGATGACCTTCGGCGCGAGTGGCTGGCGTCGCCCGAAGGCGAGCAGCTGCGAAGCAAGCTTGGCACCGCGCGTTACCCCCTTGATGGCGTTCTGCAGGCGCTCCTCGAGTTTCGGGTGGCCGGCCATATCCTTGGCGATCAGGTGCAGGTTACCGCTGATGACCTGCAGCAGATTGTTGAAATCATGGGCGATGCCGCCGGTGAGGTTGCCGATCGCCTCCATCTTCTGGCTCTGGCGCAGCGCATCCTGCGTCCGCAAGAGCTCGGCCGTCCTGGCTTCCACCCGCTGCTCCAGCGTCGCGGCGAGATCTGCAAGCGCGGCCTCGGCGCTCTTCTGGTCGTCGATGTCAGTGTTCGTGCCGATCCACCGCTTGATGTCCCCCATCCGGTTGCGGACCGGAACCGCACGCACGATGTGCCAGCGGTAGACACCATCGCGCCGACGTAGGCGCAGCTCGCCCTTGTAGAGATGGCCATGCTCGACCGCGGCCTCCCAGGACTCGACGATCCGTGACAGGTCGTCCGGGTGCACCATGCGCGACCAGTTCTCGCCATCGAGCGAGCCCTTTGGAAGCCCGGCAAAGTCATAGGCCCGCTCGTTGAACCAGTCGATCTCGCCATTGCCGCGCGCGGTCCAGACGTGGTTCGGCATGGATTGTGCGAGAAGACGGAACTTTGCCTCGCTTTCGAGGATCGTCTGCTCTGCCTTCTTGCGGGCGGTAACGTCGAGCATCAGCACGGCGAACCGGTCGTTGTCGACCCGATGCACCCGCGCCTCGTACCAGCGGCCTTCCGGTGCCTTCATCTGCCATTCGAAGTCGGCGGCCTCGCCGGTCTGCAGCACCTGCGCGAAGGTGTCGATGACTGGGGGGCCGAGATCCGGCAAGGCCTCCGCCGCCGCAAGCGGTCTGCCATCGCCAGAAGGCATGATACCTGCCTGCTGTGCAAAGGCCGGATTGTACTCCTCGATCCGGAAGTTGACGACACGACCAGTCCCGTCCCGGATGGCGTCGCCAATGAAGAAGCCTTCCTGCATCTGTTCGAACAGGTTCCGCCAGCGGCTTTCATGCTCGATCATCTGCCGCTCCGCATGCTTGCGGGCCGTAATGTCGTAGCACACGCCGACGAAGCGCCGGATGTCGCTGTCCGGCGCCGTCACTTCCTCGCCGCGCCGGGCGATCCAGTGGGTCTCTCCCGTGTGCGGATCGATGCGGCGGTATTCGATATAGTCGAGCGGATTGGTCTCGTTGTACTTCTGCAGCTTCTCGATCATCCGCATACGGTCGTCTGGATGGAGGAGCTGCAGGAGCTTCGTATCCGTGACGGGTTCGTCGGGACCAAGCCCCCAGATCTGGCGGAACTCCTCCGAAGCCAGCATGTGCCCGGTTTCCGGAAACCATTCGAACGTGCCGATGCCGCCGATCGCCTGCGCGATCCTCAGCCGCTGCTGAAGACGCGCGGACTCGGTGGTATCGCGGATAATGGCGAGTGCGCCATGGATCGTGCCGTTCTCGTCGAGCAGCGGGCTGAAGTCGAGCGAAAGAAAATAGTCCTGCCGCTTCCCGTCCCTTTCGACCCGGTGTGGCCTGTCCTGGTAGGACAGGCTCCGCCCCTCGAAGATGGACGTCATGACTTTCTCGTAGAAGCCGGCCAGCTCCGGCCAGCTCGCCGAGATTGGTTCTCCCGCAACAGCGGGATGGCGGTCACCCGCGAGAGGGCGGAAGGCATCGTTGTAGATAACCTTGGCATTCCGTCCCCAGAGGATCATCATCGGAACCGACGTCCCCAGCAGCAGTGCCGAACTGGACTTTAGCAGCGGGTGCCAGCTGTCCCTCGGTCCTATTCCTGTCCTCGACCAGTCGAGGCGCGAAACGGGAGGCTCCACCGGCCCCTTCTCCCCCGTGTGATCCGGGTCGGGCGGTGTCATCTTGAAATTCATTGAGGCAAGCCTTCCCCCGGCTGAAGTCACAATTTTGGAAGTGAACGCACGAGGCGCGCTAAGGTTCCCGACCGACCCCGACATTTTCGCTGCGTCGAATTGTGCCTCTCATCTCCCGGAACCGCAGCGACGCGCAGCGCGTTTTCGCCCGGGCCTCCTTTGTGGCCCTGTACCAGGGCGGAAGGGACGAAGACGATGATTTTCAAGGAAAGAAGCTTTCGCGGTGAGATCCCTCTCGACGAAACCATGAAGACCACGCCCAGCGCAGAGGCCGATCTCGAGACGAGTGCGGCTGAATTCCTGGCCTCGCTTGGCGCGCTCGACGTGACGCAGGTCTCCGTCGTCGCGATCGATGGCGGTCTCGTCCTTTCCGGCTTCGTGCCGTCGGAGCACGAGGCTGTGGGTGTGGAGGCATCGCTCAAGGAGCACTTTCCGGAGGTTGCGGTCGAGAATCGGCTGCAGGTTGGCTAGCATGTCTGCGACAGAAGCCCGCGATGTCAGGGCTTTCTGTAGCCGCGATGCCGTCAGCGTCGCCCGTGACCTCATCGGCTGCTCGCTCCTCTTTGCGGGTGCGGGTGGACGGATCGTGGAAACGGAAGCCTATACGGTGGATGATCCCGCTTCCCACAGCTTCCGCGGGATGACGTCCGCCAACGCCGCCATGTTCGGGCCGCCCGGCACCAGCTACGTCTACCGCATCTACGGCCTGCACCAATGTCTCAACGTGGTGTGTGCGGGGGCGAGCGCCGTCCTCATCCGGGCGCTCGAGCCGACCGAAGGCGTGGCTGAAATGTCGGCGCGCCGCGGACCGGTGCCTGTGACAAGGCTCTGCCGCGGTCCCGGCAACCTCTGCGCGGCCCTTGGCGTCAACCTCGGTCACAACGGCCTGCCGCTCGATGCGTTTCCGTTTCATCTTGCTCCAGGCGAAGGACCTGACGTCGAACTGATCGAAGGGCCGCGAATCGGGATTTCCAGGAACACCGATATAGCCTGGCGCTTCGGCCTCGCCGGATCGGCGTGCCTAAGCCGCCCGTTTCCCCAAACACGCAGCAGATCCCTCAGAATTAGGGAAGGAACTCCATCATGAGTACCCATCAGACCGCCACTGGCGACAGGAAATCAAGGGTCAACTACTTCGTCCTTTTCTCCACCGCCGTGTCCGATTGGGCCGGCAAACCGATCACCTTCGCGCTCGCAGTTGCGGGCATCCTGGTCTGGGCGATCCTCGGGCCCTTTCTCAACTACTCGGAAAGCTGGCAGCTGGTGGTCAACACTGCAACCACCATCATCACATTCCTGATGATTTTCGTGCTGCAGAATTCTCAGAACCGCGACGCCAAGGCGCTTCAGGTGAAGCTCGACGAGCTGATCCTCACCAATGCGCGGGCGGAGAACTGCTACATCGGCGCCGAGGCGCTCGATGAACCGGAACTGCGCCGCCTGCGCGAAATGCTGGATGCCAAGCTGAAGGCGGTGGAGGACGCCGTGCGCAACGACGAGAACCCGCAGCCCGAGATCGACGAGATCAAGCAAATGGTCCGCTGAGGTGTTTTCAGGCCGTTTTCGCGAGCAAAAACCGAGGAACCTTTCATGGCGCCGATTGGTTTAGCTCCCGGAACGGCTCGCTGAAGGAGCCCTGACAAGAAGTGAGGACATCATGAAGAAATTTGCGCTCATCGCCGCTCTGCTTGCCCTTTCTCCCACGCTCGCCGTGGCGCAGACCTCGGGTACGGACGCCGAAACCCCGGCCATCGCGACGCCTGACAGCAATAATCCCGATGCCCCCGTGCCCGGCAAGAACAGCTTCACCGAGAACCAGGCCCGCGAGCGCATCGCCGATGCCACGGATCTCGGACAGTTTGCCCGACGCCACCG
>CAMFHT010000005.1 GCA_945952245.1 uncultured Rhizobium sp.
AGATCTACACGTAAGGAGTCGTCGGCAGCGTCAGATGTGTATAAGAGACAGGCGCGGGGCTTGCGCCAAATGGGGACTGGGCGTGGCGAAAGCGATGTTGCGCTTGAGATATGCCGCCTTCATTGGTTAAGGATTTGTGAAGCATAAGGATCTAGGGTTCGTTAACGACCCCTGTCCGTCTTTCTAATCGTTTCGGAAAACCTGGCATGCGCATTCGCCATCTTCTCCTCGCGGGCCTCGTCGCCCCCCTCCTCGCCGGCTGCAACGACAGCATGGAGGCGATCGACCTCAGCAAGGTCTCGAACAAGGTCGAGTACCAGCTCTCCGGCAAGATCGTCGAGGAGATGCGCAAGAAGGGCATGGCCACCACCTCGCCGATCATGCTGCGCATCTTCAAGGAAGAGGGCGTGCTGGAAGTGTGGAAGGCGAAGGCCGACCAGCGCTTCGACAAGATCGCCGAATACAAGATCTGCGCCTGGTCGGGTCGCCTCGGACCCAAGGTCAAGGAAGGCGACCGGCAGGCGCCGGAAGGCTTCTACCAGCTGACCCGCGCCAACCTGAACCCGAATTCCAAGTACTATCTCGCGATCAACACCGGTTATCCGAACAGCTATGACCGCTCGCTCGGCCGCGGCGGCACCAACCTGATGATCCATGGCGCCTGCTCGTCCTCGGGCTGCTATTCCATGACCGACGAGCAGGTGCTGGAGATCTACGCGCTCGCCCGCGACGCCTTCAAGGGCGGGCAACAGACCGTGCAGCTTCAGGCGCTTCCCTTCCGCATGACGGCAGAGAACATGGCGCGCCACCGGCTTTCGCCGCATTACGACTTCTGGAAGATGCTGAAGGTCGGCTACGACAATTTCGAAGTCACCAAGCGCCCGCCGGAAGTGAACGTCTGCAACAAGACCTATGTCTTCAACCAGGATACCGGCGGCAAGGGCATGAGCCCCTCCGGCGCCTGCCCCGCCATGTCGACCCCGCCTGCCCTTGCTGCGGCTCTTTCGAGCTACAATGCGAAATATGACAAGGACTACGAGGCAGCTCTCAGGAAGTACGACAACAAGGTCTGGTACGACCCGACCGAAGCCGAACGCAAGGCAATCGTCGCCAATCTTCGCAAGGGCAAGGAGCTCGCCTTCGCACCGACAGGCACGGCGCTCGAGGCCGGCAAGCTCGTTTCGATTGAGGAATACGAGGCCATGCTTTCCGGCCAGGCCGCGAAGCAGACCAAGGGCGATGTGAAGAAGGCGGAAACCCAGCTTTCTTCCGTCGGCATGGCGCCGAAGACCGACAAGAAGGCTGATGCGCCGGCCGCGCCTGCGACCACGACGGTTCCGGTGCCGACGCCCAATCCGAACGAGCCGGTGGCAACCGCCGCCGTCGAGCCTGCCAAGAAGCCTTTCTGGAAGATCTGGTGAGTCCGGAATTAGAGCGGGTCGAGCCCGTCGTCTACGATCTCCGGGGGCTCAAATGCCCGTTGCCGGTGATCAAGACGCGCAAGCGCCTGACCGCGCTCGCCACGGGCACGGAGCTGACAGTCGAGACGACCGATCCGCTGGCGGGCATCGACATTCCGCATCTCTGCCAGGAAGACGGCCATCAGCTCGTCTCGTCCGAGCGCACCGAGACCGGGCACCGCTTCACGATCCGCAAAGGTTGAATGCTCAGAACCGCATGCCGGGAACGGCCAGTGGATTGTCCTCAAGTGCTGCGCGGTCCGGCCGGTCGATCCGTGGCGTGCCTGTGAAGGCATCGAAAAGATCCCTGACAAAGCTTTCCGGCAGATCATCCGTGATCAGGACGAGACGCGTGCGGCGGTCCATCGGGTCCGGCCAGGCGGCAAGCCGCACCGGCGGATGGAACACCTGCTGCACGCCATGCAGGACCACAGGCCGGTCCGGATTGTCGCTCAACCCGACGATCGCCTTCATGCGCAGAAGCTTTTCCCCATGCGCCGAGCGCAGGAGATCCACGAACATGTCAAGCGCCATGGGCGAGACCAACTTGTCGTAAAGAATCGAGAAGGAGCGGATCGACTGGCTGTGCCGGTTGAGGTCGTGATGATGATGGTGGTGGTCGTGATGCTCGTGGCCGCATTCGGGGCCACAGGAATGATCGTGATCATGGTCGCCGTGGCCGTGGCCGTGGCCGTGAGCCTCCTCGCCCAGCCAGCGGCGAACGTCTGCGCTCTTTTGCGCGGGATCGTAGAGACCGTTGTCCAGAAGCTCGGCCGTGCCTACAGTCGGATCCTGCACGTCGGAGAGTATGGCACGGGGGTTCAGCGCCTGAAGCGTGCGGGTAAGGCTCGCCACCTGCCCGGATGAGGCAATATCCGTCTTCGTCAGCACCAGCCGGTCTGCGACCGCCGCCTGCCGAACCGCTTCGGGATGGCGCGCAAGCGTTGCCTCGCCATTGACCGCATCGATGAGCGTAACCACACCCTCGAGCCCGAAATGCTGGGCGATGACGGGATTGCCCATGACCGACTGCATCACGGGTGCCGGATCGGCAAGACCAGTGGTCTCGATGACCACGCGTCGAAGCGGGCGGCTGCGTCCAGTCTGCATGCGGTCGATCAGTTCGGCCAGCGTGTCGATCAGCTCGCCGCGCACCGTGCAGCAGAGGCAGCCGTCCGAGAGCTCCACGATCGAATCGCCGGAGCTTTCGACCAGCAGATGATCGATGCTGACATCCCCGAACTCGTTGATGATGACGGCGCAATCGCGCATGTCGGGGCTTTTCAGGATGCGGTTCAGAAGCGTCGACTTGCCGGCCCCGAGGAAGCCGGTCACGATCGTGACAGGCACGCGGCGAAGGGCCTCGGTCATTGCGCCTGACCCTGCGGCTTGGACTTCGGCACCGGCACGTTTGCCGTATCGCCCTCATCGACCGGCTGCATTGACGCCTTCTTGGCGACCTTTTTGGTGGTCGACTTCTTGCCAGCCGTCTTCTTCTCGCCGGCTTTCTTGCCGCCGCCCTTCTTGGCCACGACCCTCTTCTCCGGCTCCGCAATCTCCGAGCCCGGGATCAGGCCGGCGAAGACATAGGCCGGCTCGTGATCCATTTCGTGGATATAGGGTGATTCCAGTTTCTGGCGCCCTGCCTCGTCGCGGCTTTCGCTCCGGACCTTGGCGCCCTTGGCGCTGCAGATATCGGCGGTGATATCGGCAACGTCGAGCGCCGCATCGGCATCAGGCCGCATCTGGTCGAGCCGCGGACCGGGCGCAGAAGGCGAAACGAAGGCCTTCTGCAGGAGGTCGGCGGACATGTCGGCGCGGGCGGCAAGGCTGTCGGTGCCGAGGACGACGCTCACGATGTTGCGGCCATTGCGGGTGGCCGACGAAACCTGGTTGAAGCCGGAAGCGCAGATGAAGCCGGTCTTCATGCCGTCGGCACCGTCGAAACGACCGATGAGCATGTTGTAGTTAGGATATTTCCGCTTGCCGGTATCGATGCCCTCGATCTTGAAATAGCTCGCATATTCCGGGAATTCCCGCTTCAGCATCACCGTCAGCAAGGCAAGGTCATGCGCAGTTGTGTACTGCCCCTTGCCGGGCAAGCCGTTCGGATTGATGAAATGCGAATCGGTCATGCCGATGCGCAGCGCCTCTGCATTCATCCGCAGCACGAAGTTTTCCTGCGTGCCTCCGACCGTCTCGGCGATCGCAACGGCAATGTCATTCGCCGATTTGACCAACAGGATCTTCAGCGCACTGTCGAGCGTCAGCTGCTGGCCGGGCTTGTAGTACATCTTGCTGGCAGGCTGGGCGGCGGCCCGCTTGCTCATGGTGACGAGGCTGTCGAGCCGCACCTCGCCCGCCCTGATGGCGCGGAAGGTGGTGTAGGCGGTCATCAGCTTGGTCAGCGAGGCGGGATACCATTTGCGGAACGGCTGTTCCTGGTCCAGCACCTTGAGTGTCGCGACATCAACGACGATCCGCGGATTGGCAAGGGCCTCAAAGGGCACGGCAAGGGCGGCGAGCATTGACATCGCCAGCACTGCACGGCGTGCGCCATGCGTGAACAGGGTCTTGGTCCGAAACACGTTGATCCTCAAAATCTCGGTCAATCTGTCGTCATGCGACTGATTTTAGCCTATAGGGTTTAGACATGACAAAGGTGAGCCGTCCGGTCAACCGCTTGCTCGGGGCACTGGGACCGGCTTTCACGTCTACGCATGAAACAGAGCACAGGATGAACTCATGCCAATCTTGAACCGCGCCGCCGAACTGCAGGACGAAGTGACCGCATGGCGCCGTCAGATCCACGAATACCCGGAACTTCTGTTCGACGTTGTGAAGACCGCTGCCTTCGTCGCGGAGAAGCTTAAAGAGTTCGGCTGCGACGAGGTGGTGACCGGGATCGGACGGACCGGTGTCGTAGGCCTGATCCGCGGCAGCAATGCGGCAGAGCGCACCATTGGGCTCCGGGCCGACATGGATGCCCTGCCGCTGACCGAAGTGACCGGCAAGCCCTGGGCGTCCACCGTGCCCGGGAAAATGCACGCCTGCGGCCATGACGGCCATACCGCCATGCTCCTTGGCGCTGCCAAATATCTCGCCGAAACCCGCAATTTCACCGGCAATGTCGCCGTGATCTTCCAGCCGGCGGAAGAAGGCGGCGGCGGCGGCAATCTCATGGTCAAGGACGGCATGATGGAGCGCTTCGGCATCGAGGAGGTCTATGGTCTGCATAACCTGCCGGGCCTGCCCGTCGGCGAGTTCGCGATCCGCCGCGGCCCGATCATGGCCTCGACGGACGAGTTCAGCGTCACCGTCACCGGCCGCGGTGGCCATGCCGCCATGCCGCACAAGACGATCGACCCCGTCGCGATCGCCGTGCAGATGGTCTCGAACCTGCAGCTGATCGCATCCCGCAACGTCGACCCTCTGCAGTCCGTCGTCGTATCGGTCACCAAGTTCCATGCTGGCCAGGCGAGCAACATCATTCCCGACACCGCGACCTTCGGGGGCACGGTTCGGACTTTGAAGCCGGAAGTGCGTGACCAGGCGGAAACCCGCATCCGCGAAATCACGTCCGGCCTTGCCGCAGCCCATGGGGCGACCGTCAGCGTCAACTACGCGCGCAACTATCCGGTGACCGTCAACCATCCGGCAGAGACAGGCCATGCTCTCGAAGCTGCACTGGCGGTGGCAGGCGAGGGCAAGGTCGACGGCGACACGGATCCGATGATGGGCGGTGAGGACTTCTCCTACATGCTCAACGCCCGGCCGGGCGCCTTCATCTTCCTTGGCAATGGCGATACCGCCGGCCTGCACAATCCGAACTACGACTTCAACGACGAGATCATCCCGCACGGAATTTCCTACTGGGTAAAGCTCGCGGAAAGCCGCCTCAACCAATAACAGCACCCGGGATCGGCCGCGCCTTGCCAAAAGGACTTGGCGAAGCGCGGCCGTTTCTGTATTTGATACCGCCAGTGGTCCCGTAGCTCAGCAGGATAGAGCACCAGATTCCTAATCTGGGGGTCTCGCGTTCGAATCGCGACGGGATCACCACTCCCCGACATTCCAAGCTTGAACCATTTTTGGACCATAACCCCCTTCAGGCGAAAATAGCCGGAACCCATTGCTTTATTCTGCGTTTGGCGGTGAAGAGAAACTGGGTCGCCGACGAATGAAACCGGATATGTTGCTTGCGTTATGCGTAGGTTTGGTGACGAGCGCCGTCATTTTCGGCATCGGCGCGCTCATCGTCTTCTCCATTCCCGAACTCGCCGATAATGCGACATACCTGCTCCCGGCTGTGATCGTTTCCATCGCCATTCTCGCACCCTTCATTGCCTGGCGGGTATCGCCGCGCATCCGGGTTCGTCTCTGACCTGTTTCCCCTCATGATGCTTCATAGGTTCAGCCGGCTTTCCCGGCTGATGTGCGATCCGTGCTCTGCGCCACCCCGCACAAGTCGCGCTTGTTGCAGGCCGGTAAAACCGGTAGAGCAGCCAGGACTATGACAGGATCTTCCCGCATGACAACCGCCCTTCCCCGCCGCCTTTCCATCCTCGGCTCCACCGGCTCGATCGGTGGAAATACGCTGGACGTGGTGCGTCAGATGGGTGGGCGGGATGCGTTCGAGATCGTCGCATTGACCGGCAACGGCAATGTGGAGAAGCTGGCCGAACAGGCAAAAGCCGCCGGCGCCCGCATGGCCGTTACCGCCAGCGAGAACCGCTACCACGACCTGAAGGATGCCCTTGCCGGCAGCGGCATTACGGTCGCCGCCGGGCCCTCCGGCCTCATTGAGGCTGCATCCGCGGAGAGCGACATGGTCATGGCAGCGATCATCGGCACGGCGGGGCTGGCGCCGACGCTTGCAGCCGCCCGCCGTGGCGCCGACATCGCGCTTGCCAACAAGGAATGCCTCGTGACTGCAGGCTCGCTTTTCGTCGACGCAGTCAAGGCAGGCGGCGGAAAACTCCTTCCAGTCGACAGCGAGCACAATGCCATCTTCCAGGTGCTCGAAGAGAACCAGCGCCACGCGTTGGAGCGCATCATCCTCACCGCCTCCGGCGGCCCTTTCCGCACCTGGAGCCGCGAAGACATGGCCAACGTGACGGCGGAAACAGCGGCGAAACACCCCAACTGGTCGATGGGCCTAAAGATTTCCGTCGGCAGTGCCACCATGTTCAACAAGGCGCTGGAAATGATCGAGGCCAAGCATCTCTTCGGCGTAGCGCCGGATCAGATCGAGGTCGTCGTTCATCCGCAGTCGATCATTCACAGCATGGTCGGCTATGCCGATGGCTCGGTGCTGGCGCAGCTCGGCTGCCCGGACATGCGGACGGCGATCGGCTATGCCCTCTCCTACCCGGCGCGGCCGGTGCTGGACGTGGAGCGGCTGGACTTCACAAAGCTCTCACGTCTCGATTTCGAAGCGCCCGACGAAAACCGCTTTCCGGCGATCCGGCTTGCGCGGCTCGCCCTCAAGCGAGGAGGGTTGCAAAGCGCGGTCATGAATGCCGCCGAGGAGACCGCCTTCGATGCCTTCGTCGAGGGCCGAATCGGTTTCCTCGCCATGGCGGATGTTGCCGAGGCTGTCATGGAAGACATGGCCGATGCCGGCAATGCCACCGACATGGACCATGTCTTCGCGATCGACGAAGAGGCGAGGAGCCGCGCTGCTGCCGTCATCGCGCGCCTCGCCCGCTGAACGACCAAAATCCTGCTGCAGCGAACGGACTTTAGTCTGGCGCAGTGACATCAATAGGTCCGTCCCGGACAGGCAATGGTCCGTTTGGTCTCGACATCTCGATTACCCGCACAAGATATCCCTGTGAAGCCGAGGTCGCCGAGATCAACGCCCTGCTCGACCGCGATCGACGGCTTCTGAAACCCCGCATCGCTCCCTGGGCGATGCGGGGTCGTTCATTGAGCCTCCGCTCATCTACCCCCTTCCCAACTGCCCGCTTCCCCGTTACCAACTCCGATAACACAGCCTGCCGCCGGCAGGGGCCACAGCGTGACGGTGATGGAAGAAAGCCTGCCCTTTTCTCAACAGCTTCGCCTGATGAACCGGGCCCTCAAATGGTCCGGCCATGGCAGGCGTGCGATTGGTCTGGTGACTGCAATTCTCGCGGTCATCCTGGCCACGGCCTATGGCCAGATCGTGCTGAACCAGTGGAACATCCCCTTCTACAACGCGATCGAGAACCGCGATGTCTCGGGCTTCATCGCGCAGCTGAAAATATTCGCACTGATTGCAGGCGCCCTGCTGGTCCTGAACGTCACGCAGACCTGGCTCGACAAATATCTGTCCCTGTCGCTGCGCGAAGGCATCAGCCGCGATCTCATCCGCCAGTGGATGACGGACCGGCGGGCTGTGCGCCTTGCAGATGCCGGCCAGATTGGCGTCAACCCCGACCAGCGCCTGCAGGAGGATGCCGGCGTGCTCGCGGAGATGACCACCTCGCTCGGCATCGGCTTCATCCAGTCGGGTATCCAGCTCGCAAGCTTCGTCGGCGTCCTCTGGATGGTCTCCAGCGACTTCGTGCTCAGCTTTGGGGGCCGGAGCCTTGCGGTGCCGGGCTACATGGTCTGGGCAGCTTTCCTCTATTCCGGCATGGCTTCATTCCTGATCTGGCTCGTCGGCCACCGGCTGGCTGGGCTCAACGCCGAGCGCTATGCACGAGAGGCGGACTATCGCACAGCCCTGATGCGGACCAATGAACATCTCGTGGCGATTGCGCTCGCCCGTGGCGAAACGCGGGAGGAACGGTGGATCGAAGGCCGCTTCGACCGGCTGCTTGCGACCCTGACCGACATTATCGGCGCCCAGATCGGTTTGAAATGGGTATCGGCAGGCTATGGCTGGGTATCGCAAGTCATGCCGATCATCATTGCCTCGCCCATCTATTTCTCCGGCAAGATCAGCTTCGGCGGGCTGATGATGGCCGTCAGCGCGTTCAATCACGTGATCTCGGCCCTGCGCTGGTACATGGACAATTTCGCGAGCATTGCCACCTGGCGGGCGACGCTGCTGCGCGTCTCCGCGTTCCGGCATGCTGTGGAGGAGATGGACCGCCAGTCCTCTGGCGAAGGGCAGCTTGTGCGGTTGACGGACGCTTCAGGCCGGATTGTTCTTTCAAACCTCGAGACCCGATCGAGCGGCGAGGGCGCCTCGGCCTTTTCCGGTGCCCGGATTGCCGGGGGTTCCGTGACCTTCGAACCGGGCGAACACATCCTCTTCAATGGCGACCGGACGGCCAATCATCGCAGCCTTTTCCTGGCGCTTGCCGGGCTCTCGCCCTCTGCCAGGGGCACCATCACCCTTCCGCCTGCGGAAAACATCATGTTCCTGCAGAAGGAAGCCTATCTGCCCGAGGGCACGCTTTGCGAAGTGCTGGCCTATCCGGGAGAGCCGGACATGACCAAGGCGACGGACATGCAGGCGGCGCTGAAAAAGGTCGGGTTGGGAAGGCTGGAAGGCAGCCTCGACCAGGAAGCGCGCTGGCACAGGTTGCTGGAGGAGGACGACCGCACCCGTCTGCTCTTCGCGAGCATCCTGGTGCAGCAGCCGTCCTGCCTGATCATGGAGGATGTGCTGGACGGGCTGGAGGAGGAGACGGCGCGCGAACTCGTGGAGGTGCTGCTTGCATCCGGGGCCCGCACAATCCTCTATTTCGGCCATTCGAACGTGTTCATCGAGAAGGCTTCACCGCGGGTGGTTCCATTGCAGAGATCGAACGCCCTCTGACCGCAGATACTCCGCCATCAAAAAAGCCGCCTCGGAGGGCGGCTTTTTCGTTGTGTGTCCTGAAGTGCTTCAGGCGACAGCGCGGGCGAGTGCGCAGCGGGACCAGAGGCTGTGCAGGGCCTGCACCAGATGATCCATGTCCGCATCCGAATGCAGCGGAGTCGGCGTGAAGCGCAGGCGCTCGGTCTTGCGCGGCACGGTCGGATAGTTGATCGGCTGCACGTAGACGCCGTAGCTGTCGAGCAGGATATCGGAGATCCACTTGCACTTCGCCGCATCGCCCACCATGACGGGCACGATGTGGCTTGGATTGTTGACGTGCGGGATGCCCTTCTGATCGAGCATCTGGCGGAAGCGGCGCACGCGCTCCTGATGCCGGGCGCGTTCGAACTGCGAACCCTTCAGGTGGCGGATCGAGGCGACCGCACCGGCGGCGAGCGCCGGCGGAAGCGCCGTCGTGAAGATGAAACCGGAGGCATAGGAACGGATGAAGTCGCAGACGGCAGCTGAGCCGGCGATGTAGCCACCCATCACACCGAAGGCCTTGCCGAGCGTACCCTCGATGATCGTTAGCCGGTCCATCAGGCCTTCACGCTCGGCGATGCCGCCGCCGCGCGGGCCGTACATGCCGACAGCGTGCACTTCGTCCAGATAGGTCATCGCGCCATACGTGTCAGCGAGATCGCAGATCTCCTTGATCGGGGCGATGTCACCATCCATCGAGTAGACGGATTCGAAGGCGATCAGCTTTGGTGCCTTCGGATCGGCAGCCTTCAGCTTGGCTTCGAGATCGGCCACGTCATTGTGCTTCCAGATCACCCGCTCGCACTTGCCGTGGCGGATGCCCTCGATCATGGAAGCGTGGTTCAGCGCATCCGAGAAGATGATGAGACCCGGGATCTTCTGGCCGAGCGTGCCGAGCGTCGCCCAGTTCGAGACATAGCCCGACGTGAAGATCAGAGCCGATTCCTTGCCATGCAGGTCGGCGAGCTCGCGCTCGAGCAGAACGTGGTGGTGGTTGGTGCCAGAAATATTCCGGGTGCCTCCCGCACCCGCGCCACAGTGGTCGATGGCCGTCTTCATGGCCTCGACGACATCAGGGTGCTGGCCCATGCCGAGATAGTCGTTGGAACACCAGACGGTCACATCCGCCTGACCCGAGGCCGTGTGGCGCGTGGCGCGCGGGAAATCGCCCCTATGCCGTTCCAGATCGGCGAAGACGCGGTAGCGGCCTTCCTGATGAAGACTGTCCAGCTCGCCCTTGAAAAATGCCTCGAAATCCATGAAGTGCTCCAGACCTCAGCGCCGGCCAAAAGAGTAGCAGGCTCTGGTAAACCTTTTGATTTCTGCCGCTTCCGAGGTCAACCCCTCCTGACGGGGATTTGATCGGGTGCGGCAAAAGAACCGGCTAGTCCGATTCTGATGACCGGACCCTATCCTCGCGCGACATGCGGGAACTTGATTCAAATCAAGCATGCGACATTGCGTCCAGCTTGATGAACCGCAAAACAAAGCGGCATGCCCTCTTTTGGACACGCCGCCTCTGACTTCTCACTTGATCAACGGGCAGCGGCGACCGCGCGCTTGGCCATGACCCGGACGAGGTTTGCCCGATACTCGGCACTGGCATGGAGGTCGGACAGAAGCTCCGAAGAGTCTACGGCTACGCCGGCAACCGCCTCTGCGGACCAATTGCCGGCAAGTGCCTGCTCCATGCCCTGATGCCGGAAGACGCCATCCGAGCCAGCGCCTGTCACGGCGACGCGCACGCCGCCGCCAGTCTTTGCAACGAACACGCCCGTCATCGCATAGCGCGAAGCCGGATTGGCGAACTTGGCATAGGCGGACTTCTCCGGCGCTTCGAAGCGGATTTCGGTGATGACTTCGCCCGCTTCCAACGCCGTGTCGAAGAGACCGGTGAAGAAATCGTCGGCTGCAATCTGCCGCCGGTCCGTGACGATGGTCGCCCCGAGGCCGAGCAGGCCTGCCGGATAATCCGCGGCCGGGTCGTTGTTGGCGATCGAGCCGCCGATCGTGCCGAGATGGCGGACATGGGGATCACCGATGCCGGCTGCGAGATCTGCGAGTCCCGGGCACACGGCCCGGAGTTCGCTTGACGACGCGACTTCCGCATGGGTGGCGGCTGCGCCAATGCGTACGGACCGTCCGGAAACGGAAATGCCCTTCATGGACGGGACGTGGCGCAGGTCGATCAGGTCGCTCGGCGCCGCGAGCCTCTGCTTCATTGTCGCAATCAGCGTCTGGCCGCCGGAGACGTATTTCGTATCGTCACCGGTTCCGGCGAGCTTCACCGCTTCGTCGACCGAGGAAGCGCGATGGTAGTTTGTCGCATACATGGCTGTTCCTCCCCTTACTTTGCGGCGTTGAATGCGGCCCAGACCTTTTGCGGGGTCGCGGGCATGGACAGGTTGTTGTTGCCGATGGCATCGGTGATCGCATTGATCAGCGCCGGCGGCGATCCGATTGCGCCCGCCTCGCCGCAACCCTTGATACCAAGCGGATTGCTCGGCGCGGGCGTGCACTGGTGCGAGAGCCTGAAGCTCGGAAGATCGTCCGCCCGGGGCATGGCATAATCCATGTAGGAGGCGGTGATCAGCTGGCCGTTGGTATCGTAGTGCACGCCTTCGAGCAGCGCCTGGCCGATACCTTGCGCGATACCGCCATGCACCTGTCCCTCGACGATCATCGGGTTGATGATGTTGCCGAAGTCGTCGGCCGCAACGAACTGCACGACCTTGGTCTTGCCCGTTTCGGGATCGACCTCGACCTCGCAAATGTAGCAGCCGGCGGGGAAGGTGAAGTTGGACGGGTCGTAGAAGGCGCCTTCCTTAAGGCCGGGTTCCATGCCGGCGGGAAGGTTATGGGCGGTATAGGCGGCGAGCGCCACCTGGAACCAGGGCAGCGACTTGTCGGTCCCGGCAACCTTCAGCGTGCCGTTCTCGATCACGATGTCGCTTTCGTCCGCTTCCATCAGATGGGCGGCGATCTTCTTTGCCTTGGCCTCAACCTTTTCGAGTGCCTTGACGACAGCCGACATGCCGACGGCGCCGGAGCGGGACCCGTAGGTGCCCATGCCCATCTGCACCTTGTCGGTATCGCCGTGGACGATCGCGACGCTGTCGATCGGCACGCCGAGGCGTTCGGCAACGAGCTGGGCGAAGGTGGTTTCATGGCCCTGGCCATGGCTGTGCGAGCCGGTGAGAACTTCGATCGTGCCGACGGCATTGACGCGCACTTCCGCCGACTCCCAGAGGCCGACGCCGGCACCGAGCGAGCCGACCGCGGCGGACGGCGCGATGCCGCAGGCCTCGATGTAACAGCTCATGCCGATGCCGCGCTTCATGCCGCGCTTCTCGGCCTCCGCACGGCGGGCCGGGAAGCCGTCCCAATCCGCTTCCTTCATGGCCGCATCGAGCGAGGCGGCATAGTTGCCCGCATCATAGGTCATGATCACGGGCGTCTGGTACGGGAAGGTGCTGATGAAGTTCTTGCGCCGCAGCTCCGCCGGTGAAATGCCGAGCTCACGCGCCGCAGTCTCCATGGTCCGTTCCAGCACGTAGGTCGCTTCCGGACGGCCGGCTCCCCGATAGGCATCGACGGGCGTGGTGTTGGTGTAGACCGCACGCACGTTGCCGTAGATCGCGGGAATGGCATACTGGCCCGAAAGCAGCGTGGCATAGAGATAGGTCGGTGTCGCCGAGGAAAAGAGCGACATGTAGGCGCCGATATTGGCGATCGTGTCGACCTTCAGACCTGTGATGCGATGGTTGCTGTCGAAGGCCATCTTCACCTTCGTCACATGGTCGCGGCCATGGGCATCGGTGAGGAAGGCTTCGGTGCGGTCGGCCGTCCACTTGACCGGGACACCGGTGCGCTTGGACGCCCAGAGGCAGACGATTTCTTCCGGATAGATGTAGATTTTCGAGCCGAAGCCGCCGCCGACATCCGGCGCGATGACGCGCAGCTTGTGCTCCGGCGCCACGTTGTAGAAGGCGCTCATGACAAGGCGCGCCACATGCGGGTTCTGGCTGGTCGTGTAGCAGGTGTAGTGATCTTCCGCCGTATCGTAGATGCCGAGCGCTGCGCGTGGCTCCATCGGGTTCGGCGAAAGGCGGTTGTTGACGATCTCGAGTTCGGTCACATGGGCCGCAGCGGCGATCGCCGCATCGGCCGCCGCCTCGTCTCCGAGGCCCCAGTCGAAGATGAGGTTGCCCGGCGCTTCCGGATGAACCTGCGGCGCCCCCGGCTTAAGCGTCTCGGCGGGAGAAACCACCGCCGGCAGCACGTCATAATCCACGGCAACGGCTTCCGCCGCATCGCGCGCCTCGGCAAGGCTGTCCGCCACGACCACGGCCACGGCATCGCCCACATAGCGCACGGTGTCTTCCGCGAGGGGACGCCATGCGCCCATCTTCATCGGCGAGCCATCCTTGGAATGGATCATCCAGCCGCAGATGAGATTGCCGATGCCATCGGCTTTCAACTGGTGCCCGTCGAGCACGGCGATGACGCCGGGCATGGTGAGTGCCGCAGACGCATCCATGCTCCTGATCTTCGCATGGGCATGCGGGCTGCGGATAAAATAGGCATATTTCATGCCCGGAACGACCATATCGTCGGTATACCGGCCCTTGCCGGTCAAAAAGCGCTTGTCTTCCTTGCGGGCAACGCGCGCACCAATGCCTTCAACACCCATGATTTCCTCCCAATGGGGTATCTGGTGAAACCTCTTCGGCCGGCCAACGGGCCGGCTCAAGCAATCGGGTTCATTCGGCGGCCTGACGGCCCGGCTGCATGGCGTCTGCTGCCGACAGCACTGATTTCACGATGTTGTGGTAGCCGGTGCAGCGACAGATATTGCCCTCGAGGCCATGACGGACATCCTCTTCCGTCAGCGAGGTGCCCTTGCTGTTGATGAGATCGACCGCAGTCATCACCATGCCCGGCGTGCAGAAGCCGCATTGCAGGCCGTGATGTTCCTTGAAGGCTGCCTGCACGGGGTGCAGTTCACCGTTCTGGGCAAGCCCCTCGATGGTGGTGATGCTGGACCCGGAGGCCTGCACGGCCAGGATCGAACAGCTCTTGATCGACTTGCCGTCCATATGGATGACGCAGGCGCCGCACTGGTTCGTGTCGCAGCCCACATGCGTTCCGGTAAGCCCCAGTTTGTCACGAATAAAATGAACCAGCAGCGTGCGCTCCTCGCACTCGCCACTGACTGTCCGGCCGTTCACCGTCAGTGTCACTTTCGCCATATTGTTCCTCCTCGCGCCCCTCCCGGGCACGAGGGCATCATTTGTCTTTTTACGACGAGTATCAACACTAACTTTTGTAGGAGGTGTTTTTTTGTCATGACGACAGGTTCCGTGTGGAACCTAATGCCGCAGCCCACAGTTTAAGAACTAACCGGCCATATTGCTCGGTTCGGTATGTAATGTATGATCGTCATGTCCGAGACGCGGCAAAATCGGGGGGCGGCTTACCCGGGGTTGGCGTAACAGACTTAAACATTGGAGAGAGTTCTATGAAAAAGGCCATCGTTCTTCTGTTGGTTGGTTTGTCTGTAGCGAGCTGCACGCAGACCGAAAAGGGTGCGGCAGTCGGCGCAGCAGGCGGCGCAATCCTTGGCGGCGCCATCACCGGCAACGTACGCGGTGCAGCCGTCGGCGCGGCCATCGGCGGCATTTCCGGCGCGGTCATCGGCAACGTGTCCGAACAGCCGGGCCAGTGCTACTACCGCGACCGCTACGGCCGCCGCTACATCGACGATTGCCCGCGCGGCTACTGAGATCGGCGATATCGAACGATCAGGTCCCGGGCAGAGCCCGGGACTTTTCGTTTGAGCCCGGTACGGTAACAAAACTTCCCGATCACGCATTTTTAATGATAAGACACAATCGCCGGTTAACCCTGGTGCAATGCTTTGGGCGCATGATCCTGCCCGTGTAATGATCGTAGTATGGCGTATGCACAGCTGTTCGAATGATGCGGAACGCACCTTCGCAAGAAGGATGAAAAGACTGGCTCTGGCGCTTCTTGCCGGAACGGCGGTCTGTTCCCTCGCAGCCCCCTCGGCTAATGCCTTCACCATCTTCGGCTACAAGTTCTTCGAGAGCGAGAGCCCGGAAGAGCAGGTGCTCGATCCTGTCCGCTATTCCGTGACGCTCGATGTTGCCGGTGGCGATGACGATCTCAAGGAGACGCTGGAAAACGCCTCCCAGCTCGTGGCTGACAAGGACAATCCGGTTTCCGGCGATCTCGGCGTCGCCATCAAGGCCAGGGACGACCGTGACAGGCTCTTGGCGACGCTCTACGAGCAGGCGCGCTATGGCGCCGTGGTGACGGTCACAGTGAATGGACAGGATCTGACCGACCTGCCGCCGAACCCGGTCTTCAACCATTCAAGCCCGGTGCCGGTGCGGGTGACGGTCGATCCGGGCCCGGTCTTCACCCTCGGGCAGGTGACCTTCGCAGGCGATGCCGGCCGCTATGATCCCGCCGAATATGATCTGGCGCCCGGCGGCAATGCCGGCTCTCTGGTCATCATCAAGGCGGCGGAGCGGGTGGTGAATGCGCTGAAGGAGGAAGGCCGTCCGCTTGCCCGGCTCGTTGCCCGCGACGTAATCGCCGACCACAAGACCAATACCGTTGCCGTCACCATCTCCGCCGATGGCGGGCCGGTCGCGCCGATCGGGGATACGAGCGTGGATGGCACGGAAACCGTGGATCCGGACTTCGTCCGCCATTATTCCCTGCTCAATCCGGGCAGACCCTATTCGCCCAAGGCCCTTACCAAGGCCTCCGACCGGTTGCGAAAGCTTGGCGTGTTTTCGAGCGTCACGATCCGCGAGGCGGAGAAGCTGGATGCGGAAGGCCGCATTCCACTGGGCATCAAGGTCTCCGAGGGCAAGCACCGCTATTTCGGTGTCGGCGCGCAATATTCGACCATCGACGGCTTCGGTCTCTCCGGCTACTGGGGCCACCGCAACCTCTTCGGCCGCGCCGAATCGCTGCGTATCGAGGGGTCCGTTTCCCGCATCGGCGAGACGACGGATTACGAGAAGCTCGACTACTCCGCCGGCATCCTGTTTTCGAAGCCAGGCTTCATGCTGCCGACGATGACGCTCGATGCAAGCATCCGGGCAAAGTCTGAGAACACGGAGTCCTACGAGGCGAAGACGGTGACGGCGGCGACCAGCCTCACCTACGAGATCAACGATACCGACAAGATCACCGGCGGTGCCGAAGTGAGCTATGCCGATACCTTCGATGCATTCGGCGACCAGAAGTACCTGACCTTCGCAATCCCTGTCGAATTCGAGCGCGATGCGCGGAACGACAAGCTGAACCCGACCTCGGGATATCGCGCGCTCATCAATGCCAAGCCGAGCTATGAAGCTTTGAACGGCACGATCTTCAGCTCGTTCGAGGGATTGGCGACCGGCTATCTGGGCTTCGGAGCCGAGGACGGTGTCGTTCTGGCGGGCAAGCTCTCCGTCGGCACGATCATCGGCGGCGGCGGGCTCGAGAACATCCCGGTCAACCGGCGCTTCTATGCCGGCGGCGGCGGATCGGTACGCGGCTATGCCTATCAGGAGATTTCGCCGCGCAACGGGGCGGGCGACGCAACCGGCGGGCGCTCCTACGCCATTGCCACGGCGGAAGTGCGAGTGAAGGTGACGGACAATATCGGCATCGTTCCCTTCATCGACGCGGCGACGGTCGGCAGCGAATCGGTGCCGGATTTCGACGATGTCAGGGCGGGCGCAGGCGTCGGCCTCCGCTACAACACGCCTTTCGGCCCGCTTCGCCTCGATGTTGCGGTTCCGCTCAATCCCTATCCCGGTGGCAGCAGCTACGGCATCTACGCCGGCATCGGCCAATCCTTCTGATTGAAGTTTCCATCGAAAAACCGCCTTTAGAGGCACATATTGGCTTTCCCGATCGGATTTGCCGGATTCCGGCCGGCCGATTTGGAAAGTAGGTTCAGCCCATGACCCGATTGATTCGCATCCTCAGCCTCGTCCTGCGTCTCGCCGCAGTTCTCGTCCTGCTCGTCGTCCTGGCCGTCGCCGCGATCGGGTTCACGCCGTTCGGCGCGCGCTTTGCGGCGGATCAGGTGGAGGCGCTGGTCTCGAAGCCGGGGCAAACGGTCGAGATCGGGACACCGAGCGGCCTGCTGACGGGCGAATTGCGCGTCCCGCAGATCACGCTCAGCGACGAACAAGGCGCCTATGCCCATATCCGCGGACTGAAGGTAGACTGGTTTCCGCTGGCACTCCTGAAGCGCACGTTCCGCGCTGAAGAGATCAGCGCCGAAGCTGTGGACGTCATGCGCCCGCCCATTCCGGCAGAGGTCGAGCCGGATGCGAACCCGGCTCCGTTCCAGCTGCCCGTCGCGATCGACATCCAGCACATCGCGCTTCCGGACATTACCATCGGCAAAGCGGTCGCCAAACGCGATTTCAGGCTGTCGGCGACCGGCTCCGGTCAGGCAGACAACGAGAACATTGTCGTTCACCTCAATGCCAACCGTCAGGACCTCCCCGATGCCAAGGCAGAGGCCGATCTCGCCTACGTGCCAAGCGCGAACCGGCTGACCGTCAAGGGCAGCCTGGACGAGCCGAAGGACGGCATGATCGCGGGCCTGCTCAACCTGCCGAACAATCCGGCCATGCACATCACGGTCGACGGCTCCGGACCGCTTTCCGATTGGCGCGGCAAGTTTACGGCCGCTCTCGACGGGAACCGGGCCTTCGAGGCGGAGGCCCATCACGAAGCCCTGGCGAACAATGGACACCGGCTGGAACTGAAGGGCTCTGGTGCCGCCGGCCCGCTGATGCCGGCGACGGTGCGCGGCCTGTTCGAGGGCGATACCGCATTCGCTTTCGATACGACCCTTGAACCGGGCGGCAAGATCGGCATCGCCAGCGGCTCTCTTGCGACATCGAGCGTCAGCCTCCAGGTTTCCGGGACCTATGACCCGAACGGAGAGAACGACCTGACGGCCCATGTGTCCGGCGTCACGGGTCCCGTGCCGTTCGTCATCCCGGCTGGCAAGGCCGAGGCGCGCATTCTGGTCGAAGACCTCGCCCTTCAGCTGAAGGGCCCGGCGACGGCAGCCGCGCTCAACCTGTCCGCCAAACTCGCCAGTGCCGATTATCCTGCCTATCATCTCGATGATGTCGCCCTGACGGCAAGGAGCGATGCGATCGATCTTCGCAGCCGGACGGGCAAGGCAGACGTCATGCTTTCTTTCGAAAAGAGCAATTTCAGCGACCCCAATCTTGCCCGTCTCGCACCGGGTCCGTTCAAGATTGCGGCTCCCGTGACCTTTGATGGCAACAGGATCGGTTTCGACAAGGCCGAGGTCGAAAGCGCCCGCTTCGGGGGCAGTCTCACGGGAAATTACGACCTGCAGAGTAAGGTGCTGCAGACGGATGCGAAGCTCTTCGTGCTTCAGTCCGCGCTGCCGGAGGCGATCGCCGCGAAGATTGGCGACACGGTTTCTCTTGCGGGTTCGGTTGCCTACGGCTTGGATGGGGCAATCGCAGTCTCAGGCCTCGATGTGGCGTCGAAGCGGCTTTCCGTGGCCGGCGAAGCGGCGCTTTCGGGTGGGCAGTTGCGGACCGATCTCAAGGGCAACATCCCGGATCTCGGCGCCTTCCTGAGCAATGCGAAGGGCGCAGCCGATTTCACGCTTTCGGCGAGCGGCGCACCGGCCGCGCCGGACTTCAAGGCGACGGTGAACTCAGAAAAGGCAGTCCTGTCCGGGCGTGAGCTGCAGGCGCTGGCGGTTGAGGCCGAGGGCAAGGCGGACCCGAAGGCGCCGAAGGCAAGCGTCAAGGCAACAGGATCGCTCTCCGGCCAGACGGTAAGCGTGAATGCGGACCTGACGTCGGAGAACGGCGTGACGAGCCTTCCCGTGCTGAAGGCCGATATCGGCCCAAACCATCTCGACGGCAGCCTGCGCTTCACGCCGGACTTCTTGCCAGAGGGCAAGATCAGCTTTGCCCTGCCCGATATCGGACTCGTTGCGGCACTGGCCGGGCAGAAGGCTTCCGGTGATCTGAGCGGCGTTGCCGAGTTCGACGTGAACGGCGGAGTAGCCTCGGCCAAGATCAACGCGCGCGGCAAGGGCATTACGCGTGAGGGTCTATCGGTCAAGGGGCCTGATATCGCGCTCGACATCGCCGATCTCAAAGCGCTATCGGCAAGCGGCACCGTCAAGGCGCAGGAATTTTCGAGCGGCGCCAACCGGCTTTCGGGGCTTGCCCTCACCTTCGATCGCAAGGGCAGCGAAACCGGCTTCGATCTCAGGGCAAGCTATGACGGCAAGCCCGTTGCCGTGAAGGGCAGTGCCGCGGTTGCGGGAGGCCGAACGACGATCGCGCTCGATACCGCCTCCGCGACGCCCAAGGGCATTCCGCTGAAGCTTCAGCGCCCATCCGACATCGTCATCGAAAACGGAACGGCCAATCTTGAGGATATCGTGATCCAGACCGGCAAAGGCTCGGTCACGCTTTCGGGCAAGGCCGGCCAGACGCTCGATCTCACAGCGATCATCAGGTCGCTGCCGATCAGCCTTGCCAACACGTTCCAGCCCAGCCTTCAGGCTGACGGCACGCTGTCGGGAACCGTCAAGGCGACCGGTAAGGCAGCCTCGCCCTCGGTCACCTACCAGCTCACGGCAGATGGGCTGACCCTGGCGCAAATCCGTTCTGCCGGTCTTCAGCCGCTGTCGATCAAGGCGGACGGTCAATATCAGGGCGATCAGGTCAAGGTGAATGCCACGGCCAGCAATGCCGACGGCCTCAAGGTTTCGGGCGGCGGCACGGCCGCGATTGCCGGTAACCGGGCGCTCAATCTCTCCTTTAATGGCAGCCTGCCCTTCAAGGCGCTCTCGCCCGTTCTTGCCGCACAGGGCTTCGAGCTATCCGGTACTGCGAACTTCGACGTGAAGGTCGGCGGCACCGTTTCTGCACCGGCGATCACCGGCCGCATCAATTCCTCGAATGGACAGCTGGTGGATGTCCGCCGCAACATCTCGCTGAAGAACCTTGCCCTCAGCGTCAATCTCGACCGCAATCGCGCGACGATCGAAAAGCTCTCCGGCAATCTTTCCGGCGGCGGCACGGTGGCGGTGACAGGCTCGGTCGGCATCCAGCCCGACAGCGGCTTCCCAGCGGATCTGAAGATTGCACTCAACAAGGCGGCCTATGTGGACGGCAAGCTCGTTTCCACGGTTGCAGACGGCAATCTCGCGCTGACGGGTCCGGTCACGGGTGGCCTGAAGCTCAGTGGCAAGCTGGCGCTCGGCCGCTCGGCGATCACCATTCCACAGAAACTCCCGGCCTCGCTGTCGAAGATCAACGTGCAGCATGTGAACGAATCGAAAAAGGTGGCCGAGCAGATCACAGACGTGCGCTCGCAGGGCACGGGCGGCGGAAAGGGGTCCTCCTCCGGCATCGGCCTCGACCTCACCATCACGGCACCGCGCATCTTCGTGCAGGGCCGTGGCATCGATGCGGAGCTGGGCGGCGACCTGACGCTGCGCGGCACGGCATCCGATCCCATCGTTTCCGGCGGCTTCAAGATGCAGCGGGGACGCATGACCATCCTCTCGCGGCGGCTCGACTTCACCTCCGGCACGATCAATTTCGGTGGCGACCTGACCCCGCAGCTCAACATGGCCGCCGAATCGGACGCCGGCAGCACGACGGTGACCGTCAACGTGAACGGCCCGGCGAACGATCCGGCGATCACCTTTTCCTCCAACCCCGCCCTGCCGCAGGACGAAGTACTGGCGCAGCTGATCTTCCAGCAATCCCTCTCCCGGCTCTCGGCGCTCCAGATCGCACAGCTTGCAGACGCGGCGGCCCAGCTTGCCGGCGGGCGTTCGACATCGCTGCTTCAGGGCCTGAGATCCAATCTCGGCATCGACGACCTCGACATCACATCAGACGCGAATGGCGATGCGCAGCTCAGGGCAGGCAAGTACCTGAACGACAAGACCTATATCCAGATCGAACAGGGCGGCAGCTCGGGAGCGAAGGCCTCGATCAATCTCGATGTCGGGCGCGGCATCAAGCTGAAGGGCGAAGCAGGCGGCAATGGCGGGGCAGCCGGCATCTTCTACGAGAAGGAATACTGACGGCGCGGCTCCCGGCTCAGAAGCTCGATTTGCGGGACCGGAGCAGAATGTTCGTCTCCGTCACGTTGATCCCCTCGATCAGGCGGATGCGCCGCAGCGTCTCGTCAAAGGAGACGAGATCGCGGTCCTCCAGTTCGGCGATGAAGTCCCAGCGCCCGTTTGTCGAGTGCAGCGCCCGCACCTGCGGCAGCCCACGCAGCTGGTCGGCCACCCGGTCGGCCATCTTGCCCAGCACCTCGATCATGATGATGGCGCGGACCCCTGCCTCTCGCGTCTCGTGACCCGTCTTGATCGTGAAAGCCGTGATCGTCCCGTTCTCCACCATACGGTCGATCCGGGCGCTGACGGTGGCGCGGGAAGCGCCCGTCATCGCCGAAAGCGAGGAGACGGGCAGCCGCGCATTGTGGCGCAGGGCGGCGAGAAGCGCCTGATCGAGATCATCCATTTGGCATACTGTTGGTTTGAGCCATCACTTTGCCCAATATGCCTTCAAAACCGGCACTTTTCCATCTTTTTGTCGGCAGACCTCTACCGCTAAACTGCTCGCTCAAATAGGGAGAGTGGCTTTCATGACGGTTGAGAAGAAGGTGCCGATCAGCCTGATCGGCGTGCCGCTGGAAGAGGGTTCGGGCCGCCTCGGCTGTGCCATGGGCCCGGCTGCGCTCCGCATCGCTGGCATCCGGCAGGCGCTCCAGGATCTCGGCTACAGCGTCGAGGACAAGGGCGACATCCGCGCCGTGCCGGCCCGCGATCTTGCCCTGGTGCCGAAGGCGCTCAACCTGCAGACCGTCGGCGCCTTCGTGCGGGAACTGGAGGCGGAAACCTATGAAGTCGCCCGCTCCGGTGGCCTTCCCATCATCCTTGGCGGCGATCACAGCCTGTCCATGGGCAGCGTCTCCGGCATGGCGCGGCACGCGTCGGATCTCGGACGCCCGCTCTTCGTGCTTTGGCTCGATGCCCACGCAGATTTCAATTCGCCGGAAACGTCCCCCTCCGGCAACATGCATGGCATGCCGGTGGCATATTTCTGCGGCCGGGCGGAGTTTTCCCCCATTCTTCCGGTCGAACGTCCATTCGTCGAACCGGGCCACGTCTTCCAGGTCGGTATCCGCTCCGTCGATCCGCAGGAGCGGGAGCTTGTGGCCGCCAATGGCGTCAACGTCTTCGACATGCGCGCCATCGACGAAATGGGCGTCGCCGCGATCATGCGGCGCATTCTTGAAACGGTTCGGGATGCCAATGGCCTCCTGCATGTGAGCTTCGACGTCGATTTCCTCGATCCGGACGTGGCGCCGGGCGTCGGCACGACCGTGCCGGGGGGCGCTACCTTCCGTGAGGCTCATCTTGTCATGGAGATGCTCTGCGACAGCGGTCTCGTCTCCTCGCTCGATCTCGTCGAGCTCAACCCTTTCCTCGATGACCGCGGCAAGAGCGCCCGGGTGCTGGTGGAAATGACGGCGAGCCTGTTCGGCCGCCGCATCTTCGATCGCCCGACACGCGCCGCCTGATCAACCCCCTTTCCGGAGACAGTCCATGAGCACTGCAGCAGCCCTGATCGAAACCGAACACCGCCTCGGCGCCCACAACTACAAGCCGCTCGACGTGGTCCTGACCCGCGGCGAAGGCGTCTATGTCTGGGACACCGAAGGCAAGCGCTACCTCGACTGCCTGTCGGCCTATTCCGCCGTAAACCAGGGGCATTGCCACCCGAAGATCCGCGAAGCCATGATCGAGCAGGCCTCCCGCCTGACATTGACATCGCGCGCCTTCCGCAACGACCAGCTCGCCCATCTCTACGAGGAACTCGCGGCACTGACCGGCAGCCACAAGATCCTGCCGATGAATTCCGGCGCCGAGGCTGTCGAGACCGCCGTCAAGGCGGTGCGCAAATGGGGCTACGAGGTCAAGGGCGTGCCGGAAAACCAGGCCGAGATCATCGTCTGCAGCGACAATTTCCATGGCCGCACAATCGGTATTGTCGGCTTCTCCACCGATCCCGACGCCCGCACCGGCTTCGGTCCCTTTGCCCCCGGTTTCCGCACCGTACCATTTGGCGACGCCAAGGCCTTCGAAGCGGCCATCACGCCGAACACGGTTGCGGCATTGATCGAGCCGATCCAGGGCGAAGCAGGCGTGATCATTCCGCCGAAGGGCTATTTCACCAAGGTGCGCGAGCTTTGCACCGCCCATAACGTGACGCTGATCCTCGACGAGATCCAGACGGGCCTCGGGCGCACCGGCAAGCTTCTGGCCGAAGAGCACGAGGGCATCGAGGCGGACGTGACGCTCATCGGCAAGGCGCTTTCGGGCGGGTTCTATCCCGTCTCTGCCGTTCTCTCGAATTCCGAAGTGCTGGGCGTTCTCAAGCCCGGCCAGCACGGCTCGACCTTCGGCGGCAACCCTCTCGCCTGCGCGGTCGCGCGTGCCGCTCTTCGCGTGCTGACGGAGGAAGGCATGATCGAGAACTCGGCCAAGATGGGCGAACGCTTCCTCGCCGGCCTGAAGGACATTCGCTCGAACATCGTCAGGGACGTTCGCGGCCGCGGGCTGATGCTGGCGATCGAGCTCGACCCGGCGGCCGGGGGCGCGCGGCAATATTGCTACCAGCTCAAGGATCGCGGACTGCTTGCCAAGGACACGCACGAGCACACCATCCGTCTCGCTCCGCCGCTGATCGTCAATGAAGACCAGGTCGACTGGGCAGTAGAACAGATCGCTCAGGTTCTCTAAGCCCAAGGATCGCCTGGCCATTCAGACTTGATCAAGATTTTGCTGCTAGAGTTAAGAAAATCCGGAAGTCCCCGCGGTAGAAATGCCGTGGCCTTTCCCCGCGGCGGCCGGATCTTCTAGACACCAGTGACAGGAATCGGGACCAAGTCTGATGGCAACAACTCTGAACACGGCGGCCTTTGGCGGCGAATCGCTGGAAATCATCGCGTTTAGGCTTCACGATCAGGAATTCTGCGTCCGCACGACGACCATCCGCGAGATCCGCGGCTGGGCGCCGTCCACCCCGATTCCGCATTCCCCGCCGGAAATCATCGGCGTGATGAACCTGCGTGGCTCGGTCATTCCGATCATCGACCTCGCCTACAAGCTCGGCATGAAGAGCACTGTCGCCAACGAGCGCAGCGCGATCGTCGTCGCCGAAGTGCACACAATGGTCATCGGCATGCTGGTCGACCGGGTCTCCGACATCCTCACCATTCCGTCGAGCCAGGTTCAGCCGGTTCCGGAAGTCACCGCCTCCTTCGACAAGTCCTTCTGCGAAGGCGTCATCGCCAACGAGAACGGCATGATCTGCTTCCTGAATCTCTCCAAGATGTTCAAGGGCACCGAAATGGACGATCTCGCAGCTTGATCCGTATCAGCGTTCGGCATGCAGAAAGGCCCGGATGATCGCTCATCCGGGCCTTTTCATGTCGTGGCTTCAGGCAGGAGTCCGCCCGGCCCCCTAGGGAGCCGGGCGTTATATCCTTACTTCTGCCAGCTCTTGACCAGTTCGTCATAGTTGATGGTGATCGGCTTTTCCTTCTCGTTCTCGACCTTCAGCTGCGGAGCGAGATTGCCAGCAGCGACGGCTGCCTTGTTCTGCTCCTCGAGAGAGGATTCGTCGGCCAGCTTCGGACCGATATCACCCTGCACGCCAGACTTCTCGATACGGGCCAGAACCTTTTCCTGCTCGGCGCAGAGCGAGTCCATGGCTTCCTGGGCGGTCTTTGCACCCGAGGAAGCGTCGCCGATGTTCTGCCACCACAGCTGGGCAAGCTTCGGATAATCCGGAACGTTGGTGCCGGTCGGGGTCCACTGCACGCGCGCCGGCGAGCGGTAGAACTCGATCAGACCGCCGAGCTTCGGAGCCCGTTCGGTGAAGCTCTTGTCCTGGATGGTCGATTCGCGGATGAAGGTGAGGCCGACATGCGACTTCTTCACGTCCACGGTCTTCGAGGTCACGAACTGCGCATAGAGCCATGCGGCCTTGGCGCGATCGGTGGGGGTGGACTTCATGAGCGTCCAGGAACCGGCATCCTGGTAGCCGAGCTTCATGCCGTCCTTCCAGTAGACGCCATGCGGGCTCGGAGCCATGCGCCACTTCGGGGTGCCGTCGGAATTCACTACCGGCAGACCGTCCTTGACCATGTCCGCGGTAAAGGCGGTGTACCAGAAGATCTGCTGGGCGATATTGCCCTGGGCAGGAACCGGGCCGGCTTCGCCGAACACCATGCCGGCTGCTTCCGGCGGCGCATACTTCTTCAGCCAGTCGATATACTTCTCGATCGAGTAGACCGCTGCCGGGCCGTTGGTGTCACCGCCACGGGCCACGCAGGAGCCTACCGGACGGGAGTTTTCATCGACCTTGATGCCCCATTCGTCGACCGGCTTGCCGTTCGGCAGGCCCTTGTCGCCGTTGCCGGCCATGGAAAGCCAGGCATCGGTGAAGCGCCAGCCGAGCGACGGGTCCTTCTTGCCGTAGTCCATGTGACCATAGACCTTCTTGCCGTCCTGCTCGCGGCCGGTAAAGAATTCGGCGATGTCCTCATAGGCCGACCAGTTGACCGGCACGCCGAGATCGTAGCCATACTTGGCCTTGAAGTCCGCCTTGTTCTTCTCGTCGTTGAACCAGTCGTAGCGGAACCAGTAGAGGTTCGCGAACTGCTGGTCGGGCAGCTGGTAGAGCTTGCCGTCCGGGGCTGTGGTGAAGGAGCTGCCGATGAAGTCCTTCACGTCGAGACCCGGGTTGGTCACGTCCTTGCCCTCGCCGGCCATCCAGTCGGTGAGGTTGCGGACCTGCTGGTAGCGCCAATGGGTACCGATGAGGTCGGAGTCGTTGACCCAGCCGTCATAGATGTTTTCGCCGGTCTGCATCTGTGTCTGGATCTTTTCCACGACGTCACCTTCCTGGATGATGTCGTGGGTGACCTTGATGCCGGTGATCGCTGTGAAGGCCGGAGCCAGCACTTCGGATTCGTACTTGTGGGTGGTCAGCGATTCCGAGACCACCTTGATTTCCATGCCGGCGAAGGGCTTCGCGGCATCGACGAACCACTGCATTTCCTTTTCCTGGTCCGCGCGGGACAGGGTGGAGAGGGTGCCGATTTCCTTGTCGAGGAAACCCTTTGCCTCGTCCATGCCGGCCCAGGCATTGCCGGTCAATACCAGCAGCGCGAATGCCGTCGTCATCATCAATTGCTTGCGCATATCGTCCTCCCGAAGTTTGCGTTAGCAGTCTGCAGTCCGGATGGGCGGTCCTCTCCGCCCAACCCTTTCATGTTCCCTCAGACGTAACGGAAGACGCCGATGGCGTAGACCAGGCTGAGGGCAAGAGCCCACCACAGGTTGGCATTGGTGAGGCCAAGCCAGATGAGGTGGATGAAGGCGGATCCGAGGAGCGAGATGAACAGGCGGTCACCCCTCGTGGTTTCGAAACGGAGCAGGCCGATGCGCGGATTGCCGCCCGGCGAGACATATTCCCAGATGCCCATGCCGACGAGCAGGGCTGCGATCGTTCCGAAGAAGAGCGCGGTCGGAAGGGTCCAGGCCATCCATGAGAAGTCCATGACGATCTCCTTTCTCACACGCGGCCGAGGGCAAAGCCCTTGGCGATGTAGTTTCGGACGAAGTAGATCACGAGCGCACCCGGGATGAGCGTCAGCACGCCGGCGGCTGCGAGCAGGCCCCAGTCCAGCCCCGCAGCGGAAACCGTTCGGGTCATGGTCGCGGCGATCGGCTTGGCATCCGTGGTGGTGAGCGTACGGGCAAGGAGCAGTTCAACCCACGAGAACATGAAACAGAAGAAGGCGGCGACACCGATGCCCGATGCGATCAGCGGGATGAAGATCCGCACGAAGAAGCGCGGGAAGGAATAGCCATCAATATAGGCCGTCTCGTCGATCTCCTTGGGCACGCCGGACATGAAGCCTTCGAGGATCCAGACTGCCAGCGGCACGTTGAAGAGGCAGTGCGCCAGCGCCACCGCGATATGCGTATCGATGAGCCCGAAGGCCGAATAGAGCTGGAAGAAGGGCAGCGCGAAGACGGCGGGTGGCGCCATGCGGTTGGTCAGCAGCCAGAAGAACAGGTGCTTGTCGCCGAGGAACCGGTAGCGCGAGAAGGCATAGGCCGCCGGCAGCGCCGCCGCCACCGAGATCACCATGTTCATCACCACGTAGATGATGGAGTTGATGTAGCCGTCATACCAGGAGGAATCGGTGAAGATGACGGCATAGTTCCGAAGCGTCGGAGCATGCGGGTAGATCGTCATCGAGGTCAGGATTTCCTCGTTGGTCTTGAAGCTCATGTTGATCAGCCAATAGATCGGCAGCAGGAGGACGATGATGTAGATCGTCGGCACGAGCCATCCGAAACGGGATTCTCCATCGTTGCGGACTTTGGTCGAAAGGGTGGATGACTGGCTCATCTCAGGTCTCCGCGTCGTGGCTTGTCATGACGGTGTAGAACACCCAGGACATCAGCAGGATGATGAGGAAGTAGATGATCGACATGGCGGCTGCCGGGCCGAGGTCGAACTGCCCAAGGGCGGTCTTCACGAGGTCGATCGACAGGAAGGTGGTCGAGTTGCCGGGGCCGCCGCCGGTGACGACGAAGGGCTCGGTATAGATCATGAAGCTGTCCATGAAGCGCAGCAGCACGGCGATCAGCAGGACACGCTTCATCTTCGGCAGCTGGATGTAGCGGAACACGGACCAGCGCGAGGCGCCGTCGATCTTTGCCGCCTGGTAATAGGCATCCGGAATGGAGACGAGGCCGGCATAGCAAAGCAGAACGACAAGGCTCGTCCAGTGCCACACGTCCATCACGATGACGGTGATCCAGGCGGCCGTCGGATCCTGCGTGTAGTTGTAGTTGATGCCGAGCGCCGCCAGCGTATGCCCAAGCAGCCCGATGTCGACGCGGCCGAAGACCTGCCAGATCGTGCCGACCACGTTCCACGGAATGAGCAGCGGCAGCGCCATCAGCACGAGGCAGACCGAAACCCCGGCGCCCTTCTTCGGCATATTCAGCGCAATCAGGATGCCGAGCGGGATTTCGATGGCGAGAATGATGAGCGAGAAGATCAGGTTGCGGGCCAGAGAGTTCCAGAACCGGTCCGAATGCAGCACTTCGGTGAACCAGTCGGTGCCGTTCCAGAAGAACTCGTTGTTGCCGAAGGTATCCTGTACCGAATAGTTCACCACCGTCATCAGCGGGATGACCGCCGAGAAAGCGACGAGCACCAGAACCGGCAGCACCAGGAACCAGGCCTTGTTGTTCCACGTCTTCTCCATGGCTCAGCCCTCCGGTCCGACACGCCAGCTGTCGGCGTAGATGTTGATGGCGGATGTCTCGAACTGGAGACGCGGTTCTGCCGGGATTTCGGCGCCTTCCGGCACGACGACCGCAAGCGGCCTGCCCTCGAAACTCGCGCGCACGATCTTCTGCCGGCCGATATCCTCGATCTTGCTGATCGTAACAGGCATGCCTTCACGGGAGAGGCGGACGAATTCCGGGCGGATGCCGAGCTCCACCTTCTTGCCGGAGCCGATGGAATGGGTGGCGGCGAGCGGAATGCTCTGGCTGCCGACCACGGCGGAAGCGCCTTCCACCTTGGCGTCCATCAGGTTCATGCCCGGCGAGCCGATGAAATAGCCGACGAAGGTGTGGCTCGGGCGCTCGAAGAGTTCAGCCGGCGTGCCGATCTGCACGATCTGGCCGTCATACATGACGACGACCTTGTCGGCGAAGGTCAGCGCTTCGGTCTGGTCATGCGTGACATAGACCATGGTGAAGCCGAACTGGCGGTGCAGGCGCTTCAGCTGCGAGCGCAGCACCCATTTCATGTGCGGGTCGATGACCGTCAGCGGCTCGTCGAACAGGATCGCGTTCACGTCGTTGCGCACCAGGCCGCGGCCGAGCGAGATCTTCTGCTTCTGGTCGGCGGTCAGGCCGCGGGCGCGGCGCTTCGCCATGTCCGAAAGGCCCGTCATTTCAAGGATTTCGGTGACCCGGCGTGCCACGTCCTGCTCCGGCACATGCCGGTTGCGCAGAGGAAATGCGAGGTTGTCGTAGACGGTCATCGTGTCGTAGATGACCGGGAACTGGAAGACCTGCGCGATGTTGCGCTCCTGCGTCGACAGGTTCGTGACGTCCTTTCCGTCGAACAGGATCTTGCCTTCGGACGGATGCAGCAGGCCGGAAATGATGTTCAGAAGCGTGGTCTTGCCGCAGCCGGAAGGCCCCAGCAGCGCATAGGCGCCGCCGTCGTTCCAGGAGTGATGCACTTCCTTCAGCGCATAGTCGGATTCGCGCGTCGGCTTGGCGCCGTAGGCGTGGCGGATGTGGTCGAGATCGATGCGTGCCATGGTCTCCGCTCCTCCTCAGGCAGCCAATGCCGCGGGGACGGCGAGCGAGCGCCCATCCGGGCCGAACGCCATCAGGCGGTCGGCATCGAGATGGAGCGTGATTTCCGTATCGGGATCGATGTCGTGGATGCCGTGCGCCAGCATGACCCAGCGGGCATCGCCGAAACCGACATGGACGAAACTTTCCGAACCCGCGATTTCAGAAATGAGCGTCCTGACCGTCAGCGCCTGCGGATGGGCACCGCGCGGCTGAAGGCTCAAGTGATGCGGCTGGAAGGCGATCGTCAGCGGGCCATCGGAGACGTGGGCGAGATGCGCCGGCACAGCGATCTTTGCACCGCCAGCCTCGAGGGTCTGCCCGAGCTTGGTGACGGCGATCGTGTTGAGCGGCGGATCACCGAAGGTCTTCGCGGTCACGAGGTCCGCCGGATTGCGGTAGACGTCGATGGTGCGGCCGAACTGGGTGACACGGCCCTCCGACAGCGTTGCGGTATTGCCGCCGAGCAGCAGCGCTTCCGAGGGCTCGGTCGTCGCATAGACGAAGATGGCGCCGGATTCGGCAAAGATCTTCGGCAGCTCCTCGCGCAGTTCCTCGCGAAGCTTGTAGTCGAGGTTCGCCAGCGGCTCGTCGAGCAGGACGAGGCTTGCATTCTTGCAGATCGCGCGGGCGAGCGCCGTGCGCTGCTGCTGGCCGCCGGAAAGATTGAGCGGCGTGCGGTCGAGATAGGGGGTGAGCTTCAGGAGTTCCGCCGCCTTGCGCACGGCCTTGTCAACCGTATCGCGATCCTTGCCTGCAATCCGCATGGGCGAGGCGATGTTTTCATAGACCGTGAATGCGGGGTAATTGATGAACTGCTGGTACACCATGGCGACACTGCGCTTCTGTACCGGCACGCCGGTCACGTCCTTGCCGTCGAAATAAACGGAGCCGCTCGTCGGCTTGTCGAGCCCGGCCATCAGCCGCATCAGGGACGTCTTGCCTGACAGGGTCGGGCCAAGCAGCACGTTCAGCGTTCCCCGCTGCAGCACGAGGCTGGTCGGGTGAATGTGGTTCTCGCCGGCGACCACTTTCGCGACGTCGCGTAATTCCAGCATGTTTCCTCCCGGAGCTCCTCCGCTCCTCATTCCCCATCAGGCCGGCAGCCGCTCTCCCAACTGCCGCCCGACTGCATCATGGCCTAACTCGGCGCATGCTGCAGCATGTATTCGTTCAGCCGTGCGGCCTCCTGCGGCGCGAGATAGAGCCCGCGCTTGGTACGGCGCCAGAGGACATCCTCCGCAGTCCGCGCCCATTCCTTCGACATCAGCCAATCCACTTCGACGGCGTAGACGTCGGAACCAAAGTTCTCTCCGAGATCCTCCGCCGATCTGAGCCCTTCGAGCATGGCGAAGGCGCGCGTGCCGTACAGGCGGATGAGACGGCGCGCATGCTTGTCATCGAGATAGGGATGCGCCGTCTTGAGCTTGCGCACCTCGTCCTCATAGCCATGCACGCTGAAATCGCCGCCGGGCAGCGTGCTGCTGCCGGTCCAGGGCTTGCCCTTTTCGCCGATGCCTTCGGCAATCTTTTCCAGCGCATGCTCGGCAAGCCGCCGATAGGTGGTGAGCTTGCCGCCGAAGATGTTGAGCAGCACCGGACCGCCATTGCCGCCTTCGAGCTTCAGCACGTAATCGCGCGTTGCTTCCTGAGCGGCACTCGCGCCGTCGTCGAACAGCGGGCGCACACCGGAATAGGTCCAGACGATGTCTTCCGGGCGTACGGGCTCCGCAAAATACTCACTCGCCGCATTGCAGAGATAGGTTACTTCCTGGTCGGTGATCTTCACCTCGCGCGGATCGCCCTTGTAATCCTGGTCGGTGGTGCCGATCAGGGTGAAGTCGTTTTCGTAGGGGATGGCGAAGATGATTCGATTGTCCGGATTCTGGAAGAAATAGGACCGCGGATCGTCGAACTTCTTGCGCACGATGATGTGGCTGCCCTGCACGAGACGGACATTGTGCACCTGGTTCTTGCCGAAGGCCTGCGACAGCACCGAATCCACCCAGGGGCCGGCGGCATTGACCAGCATGCGCGCCTGATAACGCGTCGTCTTGGCCGTGACCGTATCGAGGACGTCGATTTCCCAGAATTTTTCACCGCGATGCGCGGCAATCACCTTGGACCGAGCAAGAATGGTCGCGCCCCGCTCTTCGGCATCGCGGGCGTTCAGGACCACCATGCGGGCATCGTCCACCCAGCCGTCGGAATATTCGAATGCCTTGGTGAAGAGCGGCTTCAGCGGCTTGCCGGCGGGATCCCGGCGCATGTCGAGCGTGCGGGTCGCGGGCAATAGCTTGCGGCCGCCAAGGTGATCGTAGAGGAAGAGGCCGAGGCGGATGAGCCAGGCGGGACGGATGCCGCCCTTGTGGAACGGCAGGACGAAGCGCATGGGCCAGATGATGTGCGGCGCCATGGCCCACAGCACCTCGCGCTCCATCAGCGCTTCGCGGACCAGTCGGAATTCGTAATGCTCGAGATAGCGCAGCCCGCCATGGATCAGCTTTGTCGCGGCGGATGAAGTGCCCGAGGCGAAGTCCTTGGCCTCGGCAAGCGCCACGCTGTACCCTCGCCCCACGGCATCACGGGCAATGCCGCATCCATTGATGCCGCCGCCGATGATGAACAGGTCGAAGGTCTTCTGGTCCGGCACGCGCATCCTCCCCAGTTCACGCAACCCGTTTGGGTCTGGCCGATTTCGAAACTAAGATAGCTTAAAACGAAAACAAATCGCGTGTCAAACGAAAGCGAGTAGAAAACTGAAACAATTTATGAACCCGCGGTTTCGATCAGCTGCACGCCGCGCGATGCCGCGATTTCCTGCAGTTTCTGCGAGGGACAGACATCCGTGATGAAGGTGTGGACCTGGGAAAGATGGCCGATGCGGACGGGCGCGGTGCGCTCGAATTTCGTGCTGTCGGCGACGAGGATGACGTGACGCGCATTGGCGATGATCGCCTGCGCGACCTTTACTTCGCGAAAATCGAAATCGAGAAGCGCACCGTCCTCGTCGATGGCCGAGGCACCGATCACGGCATAGTCCACCTTGAACTGCTTGATGAAATCGACCGCCGCTTCGCCGACGATGCCGCCATCCGAACCGCGGACGACGCCGCCGGCGATGACCACCTCGATCGAGGGATAGACACGCAAGCGATTGGCGACATTGATGTTATTTGTAATGACCATCAGCTCGTGGTGGTTCAGAAGCGCCTCTCCAACCGCCTCCGTGGTCGTGCCGATGTTGATGAAAAGCGAGGCCTTGTCCGGGATCAGGTCGGCTGCAGCGCGGCCGATCGCCTGCTTTTCCGTTGCCGCGATCGAGCGCCGTGCTTCGTAGCGGACGTTTTCCGTCCCGCTCGGAAAGAGGGCGCCGCCATGGATGCGGGTCAGCGCCTTCGCCTCGCAGAGATCGTTCAGATCCTTGCGGATCGTCTGCGGCGTCACGGAAAATCGGGTGGCGAGATCCTCCACCTGGACACGGCCCTCGGCCTTGGCAATGTCGAGAATTTCCGCCTGCCGGCCGGTGAAATGCATGGTCGTCCTCCGCGCCCGTTCGAATGCGAGCTTTCGCACCATAGGCCGAATCGAAACAAACGAAAAGAACCCGCGCGCATTGCGGTTGGCAGAGTGCTGCCGCAGAATGCCGCGGTACCCCTCTTGAGACCGCGGCAGATCATGATCGACAAGCTGGAATATTTCATTGCCCTTGCCCGAGAAAGGCATTTCGCACGGGCCGCGGAGGAGCTCGGCATTTCGCAGCCGACGCTTTCCGCCGCCATCCGGCAGCTGGAAGACCAGCTGGGTGTCAGCCTCGTCGTTCGCGGCTCGCGCTTCCAGGGACTGACACCCGAGGGCCAGCGTGTGCTCGAATGGGCGCGCCGGATCGTCGGCGACGCGCGGACCATGCGGCAGGAAATGCAGGCGGCCAAGAAAGGCCTCTCTGGCCATATCCGACTCGCTGCCATTCCGACGGCGCTCGCCATGGTGCAGCAGATCACGGCGCCCTTCCAGGAAAAGCATCCGGACGTGACCATTTCCGTAGCGTCCTGCACCTCGCTGCAGGTGCTGAGCCAGCTGGAAAACCTGGAGATCGACGCAGGGATCACCTATCTGGAAAACGAGCCGCTCGGCCGCGTCACCAGCGTGCCGCTCTATGCGGAACGCTACCATCTCATTACCGCTGCGGGCAGTCAGTATGCAGAGCGGGAAAGCGTCACCTGGCAGGAAGTATCAGATCTTAGGCTTTGTCTATTAACGCCCGATATGCAGAACCGGCGCATCATCAACCAGCATTTTGCGGAAGCAGGTGCAACGGTCAGACCCACGCTCGAATCGAACTCGATGATCGTGCTGTTTTCCCATATGCGAACCGGGCGGTGGTCGTCCATCATGCCGCTCAGCACGGCACAATCCTTTGGTTTTCCTGAGGAAGTGCGCGCCATTCCCATCACCGCGCCAGATACCGAACACGTCGTTGGCCTGATTGCGACACATCGCGAACCGTATACGCCGCTGGTTTCCGCGCTCCTCCATGAAGCACGCACCCTAGCCGCCGATTTTACGCCTCAATAGAAAAAAACTATCGATCGACGGATCTGGCTTATTGACCTCGTCGCCGGTCCTTGCGAGACTTCAGGGATAGCTTCGGCTGCCGACAGAGATCCGGCCCCCGCAGCGCCAAATTCCACAATCAGGTCCGGCTTGTTTCAGGCGTCTCGCAAGGCATGTGAAGACATCGGAGGCAAGGTCTATCGGGAGGGCGTTCATGACCATCAACGTAGCCGCGGGCGATCTGACCCGGCGCACCCAGGCGATCGTGGATCGCCTGATCGGACTGGAAGGGCCGCTTCTGCCCATCCTCCACGAGGTGCAGGACGAGTTCGGCTTCGTGCCGCAGGAAGCGCTGCCGGTCATCGCCGAGGCACTGAACCTCTCGCGCGCCGAAGTGCATGGCGTCATGACCTTCTACCACGACTACCGCAACCACCCGACGGGCCGCCACGTGCTGAAGCTCTGTCGGGCGGAAGCCTGCCAGTCCATGGGCGGCGATGCGCTGGCCGAGCGGGTCAAGAAGGCGCTTGGCATCGATTTCCACCAGACGACGCTCGACGGGTCCGTGACGCTGGAACCGGTCTTCTGTCTCGGGCTCTGTTCCTGCGCGCCGGCAGCCATGCTGGACGGCGCTATCCACGGACGCCTCGACCACGAGACCGTCGATGCCCTAGTGCAGGAGGCCCGCCAATGACCGTCAAGATCTACGTTCCCAAGGATGCAGCAGCCGTCGCCTGCGGTGCGGACCGTGTTGCCGCCAAGCTTGGCGAGGCCATCAAGGCCCGCAACCTCGACGTCGTGATCGTCCGCAACGGCTCGCGCGGCATGCACTGGCTGGAGCCGCTCGTCGAAGTCGAGACCGCCTCGGGCCGTATTGCCTATGGTCCGGTCAAGGTCTCCGATGTCGACAGCCTGATCGGTGCCGGCCTCGCCGAGGGCGGCGCCCATGCGCTGTCGCTTGGCCTGACCGAGGACATTCCCTTCCTCAAGAACCAGACCCGCCTGACCTTCGCCCGCTGCGGCGTGATCGATCCGCTTTCGCTTGCCGACTACAAGGCGCATGGAGGCCTCAAGGGTCTCGAGCGCGCTGTCGCCATGACGCCGATCGACGTCGTCAAGGAAGTCACCGACAGCGGCCTTCGTGGCCGCGGCGGCGCGGGCTTCCCGACCGGCATCAAGTGGAAGACCGTGCTCGACGCCGTCGATGACCGCAAGTACATCGTCTGCAATGCCGACGAAGGCGATAGCGGCACCTTCGCCGACCGCATGATCATGGAAGGCGATCCCTTCGTGCTGATCGAAGGCATGGCGATCGCCGGCATCGCGACCGGCGCCACCAAGGGCTTCATCTACATCCGCTCCGAATATCCGCATGCGATCGAGACCATGAGCCGCGCCGTCGAGCTTGCCCGCGCAGCCGGCATCCTCGGTGTTTCGGTCCTCGGCTCGGCCAATGCCTTCGACATGGAGGTGCGTGTCGGCGCCGGTGCCTATGTCTGCGGCGAGGAAACGGCTCTGCTGAATTCGCTTGAAGGCAAGCGTGGCGTGGTTCGCGCCAAGCCGCCGCTTCCGGCCCATAAGGGCCTGTTCGGCAAGCCGACCGTGATCAACAACGTGATCTCGCTCGCCTCCGTCCCGGTCATCATGGAAAAGGGTGCTGCCTTCTACCGCGATTTCGGCATGGGCCGTTCGCGCGGCACCATCCCGCTGCAGATCGCCGGCAACGTGAAGCATGGCGGGCTCTACGAGACCGCCTTTGGCCTGACGCTCGGCCAGATCATCGACGATATCGCAGGCGGTACGGCGACGGGCCGTCCGGTCAAGGCCGTGCAGGTCGGCGGTCCGCTCGGGGCCTATTTCCCGCGCGCCCTCTTCGACACGCCGTTTGACTACGAAGCCTTCGCGGCGAAGGACGGCCTGATCGGCCATGCCGGCATCACCGTCTTCGACGAAAGCGCCGACATGCTGAAGCAGGCCCGCTTCGCCATGGAATTCTGCGCCGTCGAAAGCTGCGGCAAGTGCACGCCCTGCCGCATCGGCTCGACCCGCGGCGTCGAAACCGCCGACAAGATCGCCCGTGGCATCGAACCCGAGAAGAACAAGGCGCTGTTGACGGATCTCTGCAACACGATGAAGTTCGGTTCGCTCTGCGCACTCGGCGGCTTCACGCCCTATCCGGTCATGAGCGCGATGACGCACTTCCCAGAAGATTTCTCGCCGGCTCCCATGGTGGAGGCCGCCGAATGAGCGAGACCGAGAAGGTGAAAGGTCCGGCCTCCTACTTTCCTTCGATCGAGAAGAAGTATGGACAGCCGATCGCTCACTGGCTCGACCTCGTTCGCGCGCAAGACGGCATGGCCCACATGCAGGCCGTGAATTTCCTGAAGGAAACCCATGGCCTCGGCCATGGCCATGCCAATGCAATCGTCGCTCACGTTTTCGCCGAGAAGAACAGGGACAAAGGCTGATGAAAAGCTTCACCCGACCTTCCTCTCCGGCTGCATCTTCAAAAGGATAATCCCGATGGGTCTCGTACACGAAATCGACTACGGCACGCCCGCCTCGAAATCCGAAACTATGGTGACGCTGACGATCGACGGCGTTTCCATCACCGTGCCGGAAGGCACCTCCGTCATGCGCGCCTCGATGGAAGCCGGCATTCAGGTGCCGAAGCTCTGTGCCACAGACATGGTCGATGCCTTCGGTTCGTGCCGCCTCTGTCTCGTGGAAATCGAGGGCCGGATGGGCACGCCCGCATCCTGCACCACGCCGGTCGCGCCCAACATGGTCGTGCACACCCAGACCGGCAAGCTCAAGGACATCCGCAAGGGCGTGATGGAGCTCTACATCTCCGACCACCCGCTTGACTGCCTGACCTGCGCCGCCAACGGCGATTGCGAGCTGCAGGACATGGCCGGCGCCGTCGGCCTGCGTGACGTCCGCTACGGCTATGACGGCGACAACCATGTCCGCGCCCGCAACAATGGCGCAATCAACGCCAAGTGGATGCCGAAGGACGAATCGAACCCGTACTTCACCTACGACCCGTCCAAGTGCATCGTCTGCTCCCGCTGCGTCCGCGCCTGCGAGGAAGTTCAGGGCACGTTCGCGCTGACGATCGAGGGCCGCGGCTTCGAAAGCCGTGTCTCGCCCGGCATGCACGAAGACTTCCTCTCCTCCGAATGCGTCTCCTGCGGGGCCTGCGTGCAGGCCTGCCCGACCGCGACGCTGACGGAAAAGTCCGTGATCGCCATTGGCCAGCCGGAACATTCCAAGGTGACGACCTGCGCCTATTGCGGCGTCGGCTGCTCCTTCAAGGCGGAAATGCGCGGCGAGGAACTCGTGCGCATGGTGCCGTGGAAGGATGGCCAGGCAAACCGTGGCCATTCCTGCGTCAAGGGCCGCTTCGCCTATGGCTATGCTACGCACAAGGACCGCATCCTGAACCCGATGATCCGCGAGAAGGTCTCCGACCCGTGGCGTGAAGTCACCTGGGAGGAAGCCTTCGCCCACGTGGCCTCCGAGTTCAAGCGCATCCAGTACCAGTATGGCCGCGACTCGATCGGCGGCATCACCTCCTCGCGCTGCACCAATGAAGAAACCTTCCTGGTGCAGAAGCTGATCCGCGCCGGCTTCGGCAACAACAATGTCGATACCTGCGCCCGCGTCTGCCATTCGCCGACCGGCTATGG
>CAMFHT010000006.1 GCA_945952245.1 uncultured Rhizobium sp.
GGAGCCGAATGTGGTGAGCAGGCCGCTCGTAGTCTCGTGAGGCGTCGCAGCTTGCGCGAGGGGGATCAGCGGCGCGCCGTCAGGGAGGATGGAGGCGGCAACCTCGTTTGCCTTGGCGACCGCCGGTCCGAGCGAGACGCCGGGCTTGAGGCCTGCCGTGATCGCCACGCTTGCGAGCTGCTGCTCGCGCGTCAGCTGTGGTGCGACCGCCTTTTCCTGGAAGGTGGAGATCGCCGAGAGCGGCACGACCCGGCCATCGCCGGCGCGCAGGAAGACGTTTTCGAGATCGCCCGGATCGTTCACCGGCCGGCTCTCCGCCGTCAGCATGATCGGGTAGAGCTTGCCGCCGGTGTGCACCTCGCCGGTCTTGTAACCCGCGAGCAGGGATTGCAGCGTCAGCGATACGGTGGAGGTGGACACACCGAGGCTTGCGGCGCGGTCGCGGTCGATGTCGACGGATATCTGCGGGCTCACCGGCTCGTTGGAGAGACGCGGCGCATCGAAGAGGCCCGTATCGTCCAGCGCCGTCACCAGCTTCGCCGCGGCATCGTTCAGCACGGCACGGTCATTGCCGAGAAGCGCCACCTGCAGGCCGCTGCCGGCGCCGCGAATGCGCAGGCTGTTCGACTGGAATGGCGTGATGCGGACGCCCGGAATGTTGGACGTCAGCCTGGCGATGTCAGTCGCGATGTCGTTCTGGCTCCGCTCCCGCTCTTCCCAGGGCGCAAGCGAGAGAACCATGAAACCGCTGTTCGAACTGTTGCCCTGTCCCGAAATCGAGAAGGTGGAAGCGATCTCGCCCGACTTCTTCAGCGGTTCGAGATTCTGTTCGATCCGGCGCATCTGGTCACTGAGGTAGTCGAGGCTGACGCCTTCCGGCGCCTGCACACGCAGCATGACCATGGACCGGTCCTCGCGCGGCGTCAGCTCCTGCGACACCTGCGTGAAGGCGCCATAGGCGAAGAAGGAGAAGACGGCGGCAACCGCGATCACCACCATGGGCGCGTTCAGGCAGGCGCGCACGCCCCTCATGTAAAGGCTGGAAAAGGCATTGCCGAAGCGGCTCTGCTTCTCTTCGACGGGTTCGCCCGGCTTGCCGCTTTTGAGCATGCGCGAGGCAAGCATGGGGCAGAGCGTCAGCGAGACGATGGAGGAGAGGAGCACCGAGAAGGCGAGAACGAAACCGAATTCCTTGAAGAGGCCCCCCACCTGCCCCGGCAGGAAGGAGAGCGGCACGAAGACGGAGGCGAGCGTCAGCGTCGTCGCGATGACCGCGAAGAACACCTGCCGCGTGCCGAGCACGGCGGCCGCCCGTGCACCCATGCCCTCATGCATGCGCCGCACGATGTTTTCGAGCACCACGATCGCATCGTCCACCACCATGCCGGTTGCGAGAACCACGGCGAGCAGCGTCAGGATGTTGATCGAGAAGCCGGCGAGATAGACGGCGGCAAGCGTGCCGATCAGTGCGACCGGCAGCGTGACGGCGGGAATGATGGTCGCCCGCCAGTCGCGCAGGAACATGTAGAGCACCACGACCACGATCACGCAGGCAAGCACCAGCGCATTGATCACCTCGTGTATCGAGCCGCGGATGAAGGCCGCGTCGTCACTGGTGATCGTCAGCGTCGTGCCTTCCGGCAGGCCCTTCTGCAGATCGGCCACCACCGTCTTCACGCCGTTGGAGATGTCGAGCGTGTTCGACTGCGCCTGGCGGATGATGCCGAGGCCGATGCCGGCGCTGCCATTGGCGCGCAGTCCGGACGTGCCTTCCCGCGGGCCGATGGTGATGTTCGCGACATCACCCAGCCGGATCTTGTTGTTGACGATCACCGCGGCAAGCTGTTCCGGCGTCGTCAGCGCCACGGTCGCGCGCACGACGAGGTTCTGCTTGTTGCCGTCGAGCGAGCCCGCGGGCACGTCGAGCGCCACGTCGGAGAGCGCGGTCCTGAGATCCGAGAAGGTCAGCCCGCGGCTGGCGAGCGCCGCCTGGTCGACGTCGATCCGGTAGACCTTCTCGGCATCGCCATAGGTTTCCACGTCCGCCACGCCCTGCACGGCGGCGAGCCGGTCGCTGATCTGGTCCTCCACCAGCTGGGTCATGTCGTCCATGCTGAGCTTGGTGGAAGTGAGCGCCAGCCGCATGATCGGCTGGCTGTCCGCATCCGCCTTCACCACCTGCGGCTCGTCCGCCTCTTCCGGCAGCTGGCCGGCAGCGCGGGAGAGCGCATTGCGCACGTCGGTGGAGGCGACGTTGATGTCCGTGCCGGTCACGAATTCGAGCGTCACGCGGCTCTGCCCGTAGGAGGATGACGAGGACACGGACTTGAGGCCCGAGACGCGCGAGACGGCGCTCTCGATGATCCGGCTCAGGCGATCATCGACGGTTTCCGGCGAAGCGCCGGTGAAATTGGTGCTGACGGTGATGACCGGGCGGTCCACGTCAGGCAGTTCGCGCACTTCGATCCCGAAATAGGCGGCAAGGCCTGCGACCACCATCAGCGCATTGAAGACGAGCGCCAGAACGGGACGTCGCACGAAGATCGCGGTAAAGCCAGCCGCCCCGCCGCCATCGCCCTCCGGCAAGCGGCCGGAATCGCCGCCGTCGCCATTGCCGCTGCCGCCACCGGCGGCAACCGTCTCGTCAGGACCGATTGCCTCGGCCTCGGCGGCATCGGTTGTGGAATGATCGACCGGACGGTTCATGCGCCGCTCCCCGCGTTTTCCAGACGGACGGCCATGCCGGGACGCAGGCGCTGCACGCCCTCGGTCACGATCCGGTCGCCCTTCTTGAGTTCCGACTTCAGGAGGACCCGGTCCGCCTCGCGTTCGACGATGGTGCCGCGTACCTTTTCCGCCTTGTTGTCCGCAGTAAGGCGCCAGACATAGGCGCCCTCGCTGTCCCACTGCACGGCGAGCGGATCGACGGAAGGATAGGTTTCGCCGGCAAACCGCAGGGTCACCGTGAACGACATGCCGCCCCGCAACGTGTCGTCGCCGTTTTCGATTTTCGCGCGCACCCGGATCGTGCGGCTCACCACGTCCATCTGGTTGTCGACCGCAGCGATCTCGCCCTTGAAGACCTTGCCGGGGAAGGCAATCGTCGTCGCCTCCAGCGCCGCCCCGGGTTTCAGGTAGGAGATGAAGTGCTCCGGTACGTAGAAATCGACCAGCAGCGAAGAGCGGTCGTCGAGCACCACGATCGGCGTCGAGGGCGTGACATAGGCGCCCATGCTGACCTGCACGATGCCGGCCACGCCATCGGCGGGAGCAATGATGTCGCGCTTCCTGAGGTCGGTTTCGGCGATGTTGAGCTCGAGCTGCGCCTCCTCCGCCGTCACGCCTGCCGTGAACTGCTGCAGGCGGGTGATCGAGGCATTCGAGCCTTCGTAGGTCTTCTTGGTTTCGAGGGAGCCCTTGAGCGTCACCGCCGCCTTGTCGCGGGCGAGGATCTCCGCCTCGTTGTCGAGCTGGGCAAGCACCTGCCCTGCCTTCACCCTGTCGCCGGGCTTCACCTGGAGCTTGCGGACGACACCGCTGCCCTGCGGCATGACGGTGACGGAATTGAGCGCCTGCCCGGTGCCGATGGCATCGAGGCGTGCATTGGCCGTGCCCTCGGTCGCGGGAACGACGACGACGATCGGCGGGCCGTCCTGCCGGCGCCCGCCTGCGCCCTGGCCCTGACCTTGACCGCCTGCGCCTGGCGTCTTGCCAGTCTCGCCCTTCGCGCCACCGGCGGCATTCTCGGCATTCGCGGTAATCTTGCCGAGCAGCACCGCACCTTGAGGCGTGAACCACAGGCCGATGCCGCCACCGACGGCCAGAACGACCAGGCTGAGCAGGATTTGCTTTCCGATACGCATCAAATTCTCCGAGAGGGCGGAGGGTCCGGCGGCGCGGCCGCGGAACCCTTTCAGTCACCCTCAAGAATATGTCCCTTTGCTGCGGCGCGGCAAGCGCCGAAGTGCCTCGGGAACATGAAGATTTGGAAAGGTTTGTTGACTTTGGCGTGAAAGCCTGTACCGCGTCCAAGAGAATGAAAGGCGAACATGTTCTGGCCTTTATCATCAGAATCGTTACATTACCCCTCATGACCAATTATTTCGACGATATCCCCTTCTTCGACGAAGAGCCGGCCCCGACCCCGAAACGTGCCCCCCAGCCCGTGGCGCAACAGGCGCCGCAGCCCGGCCAGCCTTCCGGCATTGCGGCGCGCGCCATGGCCGCGCGCGGGCAGCAGGCGCAGGTGCCGGATTACCTTTCCTCGCTGAACCCGGAGCAGCGCGAGGCCGTCGAGAGCGTCGATGGAGCGGTGCTGGTTCTCGCCGGCGCCGGCACCGGCAAGACCCGCGTGCTCACCACCCGTATCGCCCATATTCTCGCGACCGGCCGCGCTTGGCCGAGCCAGATCCTCGCAGTGACGTTCACCAACAAGGCGGCGCGCGAGATGAAAGAGCGTATCGGCATCCTGGCCGGTGCGGCGGTCGAGGGCATGCCCTGGCTCGGCACCTTCCACTCGATCGGCGTCAAACTCCTGCGCCGCCATGCGGAACTGGTGGGGCTGACCTCCAGCTTCACCATTCTCGATACCGACGACGTCATCCGCCTGCTGAAGCAGCTGATCCAGGCCGAGGGGCTGGACGACAAGCGCTGGCCGGCCCGCCAGTTCGCCGGCATGATCGACGGCTGGAAGAACAAGGGCCTGCTGCCTGCCGACATTCCGGAAGGCGACGCCCGCGCTTTCGGCAACGGCAAGGGCCGCGAGCTATACGCCGCCTACCAGAACCGGCTGAAGACCCTGAATGCCTGCGATTTCGGCGATCTGCTGCTGCATCCGATCGCGATCTTCCGCAAGAACCCGGACCTCCTGAAGGAATACCACCAGCGCTTCCGCTACATTCTCGTGGACGAGTACCAGGATACCAACACCGCCCAGTACATGTGGCTGCGCCTGCTCGCGCAGCGGCCGAAGGGCGAGACGCAGAACGTATGCTGCGTCGGCGACGACGACCAGTCGATCTACGGCTGGCGTGGCGCGGAGGTGGACAATATCCTGCGCTTCGAGAAGGACTTCCCGGGCGCCAAGGTCATCAAGCTGGAGCGCAACTACCGCTCGACCGCGCACATCCTCGGCGCCGCCGGCCACCTGATCGCGCACAACGAGGGCCGGCTCGGCAAGACGCTCTTCACCGACCGCACCGATCCCGACGACGAGAAGGTGGTCGTGCATGCGGCTTGGGATTCGGAAGAGGAAGCCCGCGCCATCGGCGAGGAAATCGAGCAGCTGCAGCGCAAGGGCCACAAGCTCAACGACATGGCCATTCTCGTGCGCGCTTCCTTCCAGATGCGTGAGTTCGAAGACCGGTTCGTGACACTCGGCCTCAACTACCGCGTCATCGGCGGCCCGCGCTTCTACGAGCGCGCCGAAAACCGCGATGCCATGGCCTATTTCCGCCTCGTCTGCCAGCCGGCGGACGATCTTGCCTTCGAGCGCATCATCAACACGCCGAAGCGGGGGCTCGGCGACACGACGGTGCGCAACCTTCACGACTATGCTCGCGCCCGCGACATTCCGATGCTCTCCGCTGCCGCCGACATCGTCGAGACCGACGAACTGAAGCCGAAGGCGCGCAAGGCGCTGTTCGATGTCGTCGCCGATTTCCGCCGCTGGCAGGGGCTGCTCGAAAACACTCCGCATACGCAGCTCGCCGAGCAGATCCTCGACGAGAGCGGCTATACCGCCATGTGGCAGGCCGACAAATCGGCGGAAGCGCCGGGTCGGCTCGAAAACCTCAAGGAACTCATCCGCTCGATGGAAGCCTTCGAGAGCATGCGTGGCTTTCTCGAACACGTCTCTCTGGTCATGGACGCCGAGCAGAACGAGGATCTCGACGCCGTCTCGATCATGACGCTGCATTCCGCCAAGGGGCTGGAATTCGACACGGTCTTCCTGCCGGGCTGGGAGGAAGGCCTCTTCCCGCACCAGCGCGCGCTGGACGAAGGCGGCCGCGCCGGGCTGGAAGAAGAGCGCCGCCTCGCCTATGTCGGCATCACCCGCGCCAAGCACCGCTGCCACATCTGGTTCGTCTCGAACCGGCGCATTCACGGCCTCTGGCAATCGACCCTGCCCTCGCGCTTCCTGGACGAGCTGCCGCCAAACCATGTTGATGTCGCCGAGAGCGACACCAGCTATGGCGGCTATGGCCGCGGCGGCTATGGCCAGTCGCGGTTCGACAAGGCGGAGCCCTTCTCCAATTCCTACAACTCGCCCGGCTGGAAGCGGGCGCAGGCCAATGCCACCTCCGCCACTCGCGACAACTGGGGTAGCCGCTCCGGCCACGCCGTGGAACGCATCGGCTATGGCGAAAGCGGCCCGCGCAGCCGCACCATCGAAGGCGAGCTCGTCGCCAAGTCAGTCTCCGACACCCCCTCCCGCTTCACCGTCGGCGACCGCGTCTTCCACATCAAGTTCGGCAACGGCAACATCGCCGGCATCGAAGGCAACAAGCTCACCATCAACTTCGACAAGGCCGGCGAGAAGCGCGTGCTGGAGGGTTTCGTGGAGAAGGTGGGTTGAGGGTCATGTTCCCGCCCCGGGCGGGAAAAGAACCACCGCAGTAACATCTACATCAAAACCGTCGTGAACTACTCTTCCACCTTCCCTGCCACGCTTTGGCCGCTATGATCGCGCACCGCTTCGTCGCCCTTGCCCGTGAATGCAGAAGGATTGTCCATGCTTGTGAAAATGCGCCGTGCCTGCGTCTTGCCTCTTGCCGGAATGATCGCGCTTGCCGGAGGTGGCGTCTGGCTTCCCGGCTCGGCGCCGCGGGCGGGCGAGGCCGGGCCGCGGATCGAGCAGTACGAACTGGAGAACGGGCTGACCGTCGTGCTTGCGCCGAACGAGAATGTCCAGACCGTCAGCACGGTCGTGTTCTACGAGGCCGGGTCTGCCGACGAGCCGCCCGGACGGTCGGGGTTCGCGCATCTCTTCGAGCACCTGATGTTCGAGGGCACGCATGACGTGCCGGATTTCGATGCGGCGACCTCTGCGGTCGGCGGCGACAACAATGCCTTCACGCAATGGGATGCCACCACCTATCACGACAGCGGCCCCAAGGAGGCGCTGCCGGAATTCCTGCGCCTCGAAGCCGACCGCATGGCGAACCTCGCCAATGCCGTGACGCAGGAAGACCTCGACAACCAGCGCGCCGTGGTGCTCAACGAGATGCGGCAGAACACGCTGGATACGCCGGCCGGCGCCGCCGTGCAGCAGGCAGCCGTTGCCATGGCGCCGGAGGGACACCCCTATGCCCATGCCGTCATCGGCTCGATCAAGGATCTCGGCGAGGCGAAACTCGATGACGTCGTCGCCTTCCACCGGTTGAACTACCTGCCCGACCGGGCGACGCTCGCCGTTTCGGGCAATTTCGATCTCGAAAAGACCAAGGCCGATATCGAAAGGACCTTTGGCCTCATCCCTGCCCCTGAGCGCGGCAATGTGGTTTCCCGCTGGTTCAGCGACGTGACCGCCTGGATGGGCTTCGGCTCCGCACCCGCGCCGGTGACGGCGATGAAGGAGGCGAAGTCGCTGGAGTTCAGGGATGCGGTCACCGAGCCGCTGATCAGCCTGGGCTGGCCCGGGCCGGAAGGGCTCTCGGAAGACGCGGTCAAGCGCCTCATGCTCTCGGCGGTCCTGTCCACCGGCAAGTCCTCTCTGCAGCAGAAGCTCGTGATCGAGGATCGCATCGCGAATTCGGCGGGCGCCGGCTGGGAATACCGCAATCTCGGCGGCCAGTTCACCATCACCGCCTCTGCCGCCAAGGGCGTCGATGCAGACAAGCTCGAAAAGGCGCTGCGCGACACGCTCGCGGGCTTTGCCAAGGACGGCATTTCGCAGGAGGCGCTCGATGCGGCCCGCGCGCAGCTGACGGAAGGGCTCGACCAGCTGCCGAATTCGCCGCTCGGTTTTGCGCTGACCCTTGCCAATACCGCCGCCTGGGGTGGCAAGGCCAGCGACTGGCGCGAGGAGGAGCGGCTGGCGAAGGAGCTGAAGCCGGAGGATCTCACCGAGACGCTGAAGGCCATGCTCGCCTCTCCCGGCGTGACGCTTCGCGTGCTGCCGGGCCCGCGCAACGAGACCTACCCGCCCGTTCTCGCGGATTCGACCGGCACGCCGACGCCCGTCGGCGCACCGGCACGGCCGGACATCAAGATCCCGAAGCTCGAAATGGCCGAGACCGCAGGCATCAAGCTGCCGGAGGTGCAGGAACGCGTGCTCGCCAATGGCGCGAAGCTGAAGATCTATGCCTCGACCGATCCGCTGCGCTCCAACATCGCCATGATCGTGCCGGGCGGCAATACGGCGACGCCGCCGGCGCTCGCAGACATCGCGCTCAACATCGGCTCGCGCGGCATTGGCGAGACCACGCTGGTGCAGCTCGACCAGAAGCTCAAGCAGGAAGGTATCGGCCTTTCCGGCAATGCGCATGCCTACAATTCCGTGCTCGGCGCGAGCGCGCCGGTGAAGAAGTTCGACATGGCCGCCAATTATCTGGCCGACGCGCTGGCCAAGCCGCGCTTCGACGAGCGGGAATGGAAGGCGATGATCGAGAGCGCCTCGTCCGGCATCGACCAGCGCAAGCTCAACCCCGGCTACCAGGCGCTGCGAGGGCTGATCGAACAGGTCTATCCCGCCGATGCGCCGGAGGCGCGCGAAAGCACCGAGGAAAGTCTGAAATCGCTGTCGATCGAGCAGGCCCGCGCCGTCTTCGACGGGCTCGTGCAGCCCGAGCGGGCGACGCTCTATGTCGTGTCCAATCTCGGCGCGGATGACGTGAAGGCGCGGCTCGACAAGGCATTGTCCGGCTGGAAGGGCGGCAAGCCCGCGCCCGTTGCACCTGCCCCGACGAAGCCTGCCGTCAAGGAAGGCATGGTCACCCGGCCCGTCGCTGGCGCGACGCAGAGCATGCTGCTGATGGCCATGCCCGCGCCCGAGGCCGGCACGCCGGAGGCGACGGCCTTTGACATGGCCGTGCGCATCCTCGGCGGCACGTTCAAGAGCAGGCTCAACCTCGATCTTCGCGAGAAGAAGGGCTGGTCCTACGGCATCAGTGCGCAGACCAGCGGCGACAAGGGGCTCGGCAACACGCTCCTCTATATCCAGGCCGCCGTGGATGCCGCGCACACGCAGGACTCGATTGCCGAGATCCGCAAGGTCATCAAGGCGCTTGCAACCGACCCCATCACCGCGGAGGAGTTCCAGACGGCGCGCAAGACGATGCTGGCGGATTATGTCGGTGTCGGCTCGAATGCCGACAGCCTTGCCAGCATGGTCGTCGGGCTGGAAAGCACCGGCTTCACGCTGGGCGACCTGCAGGTCTACCTGAAGCAGGTGGACGAGCTGAAGCTCGAGGACGTGCAGGCAGCGGCGGGCAGGATTGCCGCAGCGCCCATCGCTCTCTCCGTCGCCGGCGATCCCGCAAAGATGAAATGACCGCTCAGAGCGGCGGCGCCAAGCCGAGCCATGGTGTCGCCGCCTCATAGGCGGCTGCGAGTTGAAGCACGCTCCGGTCTGCCCGGGGCGGCCCGATGATCTGGATGCCCGCGGGCAGTCCCTCCCCGCCAAAACCCGAGGGCATGGCGGCTACGGGCAGCCCGGCAAGCGTCGGGCCGATGACCACCTCCATCCAGCGATGATAGGTGTCCATGCTCCGGCCTGCGATCGCCTTTGGCCAGTCCCATTCTGCCGGGAAGGGAAAGACCTGCTGGCTCGGCAGAACAAGGAAATCATAGCGCTCGAAGAGGCCAAGCATGGCCCGGTACCAGTCGCTGCGGGTCACGGATGCGGCGTGGACGTCCATGGCAGAGAGCGCGAGCCCGTTCTCCACCTCCCAGCACAGTTCCGGCTTCATCTTCGCCCGCCGTTCCGGATCGGCGTAATCGGCCCTGTGGCCGCCGGCCACGAGGAAGTGGCGGAGCGTTCTCCAGCATTGCCAAAGCCTGGCCATATCGAAGAAAGGCGGCACGGCTTTGACCGCAGCGCCCATGCGCCGGAACACGTGCAGCGCTTCCTCCGAGAGCGCGAGCACGCCGGGTTCGAACGGCAGATGGCCGTGGTAATCGCCAAGCCATCCGATCCTCGCGCCGGAAAAATCCGGCAGCGGGTCGACCCAGAGCGGCCCCGGCTCGCGCGAAAGCGGGTCCCGGTGATCATGCCCCGCCTGCACCTGAAGCAGCGCCGCCACGTCCCGCACAGTGCGCCCCATGGGCCCGAGCACCGAGAGCTGGTCGAGGAAGAGCTCCGGCCCCGGCGAGGGAATGACGCCGGGCGTCGGGCGGAAGCCGACGACGTTGTTGAAGCCCGCGGGATTGCGGAGCGAGCCCATCATGTCGCTGCCATCGGCGACGGGAAGCAGCCGCGCCGCAAGGGCTGCTGCGGCCCCGCCGCTTGATCCGCCCGCACTGCGCCACTGGTTCCAGGGGTTTCGCGTCACACCGAAGACCGGATTGTAGGAATGGCTGCCGAGGCCCATTTCGGGCGTATTGGTCTTGCCGATGAAGATCGCGCCCGCCTTCCGCATGCGCTCCACCTGGATATCGTCCGCGTCCGGCATCGTTCCCGCATAGAGCGGCGAGCCGTAGCTGCTCGGCACACCGCTCACGTCGGCGAGATCCTTCACCGCGAGCGGCAGGCCGTGCAGCCAACCATGGCTGCGGCCTTCGGAGAGCGCCCGGTCCGCCTCCGCGGCCGCGCGCATCAGCACGTCCTCGTCGCGCAGGCTGATGATGGCGTTGATGGCGGGGTTGATGCGGGCGATGCGGGAAAGCGTCATCCGCATCAGGTTCGTGGCGCTTAACCGGCCGGCATGGATGGCTGCGGATTGCTCCAGCGCCGGCTTCAGCATGATCTCGTCCATGGCGGCCCCTCTTTGCTGCGATTCCATGAGGACCGAGACGAGCCTTCTTTAAAGACGGGGGCAAGTCCCTATTTTGATTGTCGTGCGCCTTGCGGCCTCGTCCGCGCCTTGCCATGTTGCGGCGCGATAGAAAAGGAGTGCGTGGATGAAGGCCCTGCTGTTGATCGACCTCCAGAACGGGTTCTGCCCCAGCGGCAATCTCGCGGTGGCCGAGGGCGACGAGGTGATCCCCGTCGCGAACCGTCTGATGCGGGACGGCGGCTATGATCTGATCGTCGCCTCGCAGGACTGGCACCCGGCCAATCACGGCAGCTTCGCCTCGCAACATCCGGGCAAGAAGCCTTTCGAGATGGGCACGCTCTCGGGCAAGCCGCAAATGCTCTGGCCGGATCATTGCGTTCAGGGAACCGAGGACGCGGCCCTTCATCCGGCGCTCGAAAAGGAGCGGATTCAGTTTGTCCAGAAAAAGGGCCAAGCCATTGACGTCGATAGCTATTCCGCCTTCCGCGACAATGACCGGGAGGCGCTGACCGGGCTCGACGCGGTGCTGAAGGCGAAGGGCGTGACCGCTCTCGACATCGGCGGTCTCGCGACCGATTACTGCGTCAAGTTCTCGGTCATGGACGCGCTCGACCTGCTGCCGGGGGTAAAGATCCGGTTCGTCTCCGATCTCTCCCGCGGCATCACGCCGGAAGGGGTGAAAGCCGCGGTCGCGGAGATGGAGGCTGCCGGCGTTTCCGCCGTCACCAGTGCCGAGATCATCGCCAGGGGGTGATGGATTTCGAGGCATGTCATGCCTTGGAATTGGCCATTGCCAGAATTGTTGGTTTGCTTTTTTGCACTGCACCGTTTACGACAGGCGCGACAGGCGGCGCCCCACCGCCGCAGGCGCAGATAGGCCGTATCAGAGCTTTTTCGGTCAGCTCTCAGCCGGCGAGAGGAGTGTCTGGAGTTGGAAACCGTCAAGACGATCGCCCGCCTGCGCGAGCTTCTGAAGGCCCACCGCAAGGCCGGGCGCAGCATCGGCCTCGTGCCGACAATGGGCTATCTCCATGAAGGCCATATGTCGCTCGTCAGCCATTCCCGAGCCGAGACTGACGTGACGGTCGTTTCCATCTTCGTCAACCCCCTGCAGTTCGGCGCCAGCGAGGACCTCTCCCGCTACCCGCGCGACCTCGCCCGCGACAGCGCCATGCTTTCGGCAGCAAAGGTGGACTATCTCTTCGCGCCAGAGGTCGAGGACATGTATCCCGAGCCGATGCAGACCGTGGTGGACGTGCCGGGTCTCGGTGCAGAACTCGAAGGCGCCGTCCGCCCCGGACACTTTGCCGGGGTGGCGACCGTGGTCACCAAGCTCTTCAACATCGTGCAGCCGGATGCCGCCTATTTCGGCGAGAAGGACTACCAGCAGGTCACAATCATCCGCCGCATGGTCGAGGATCTCGGCCAGCCGGTGCGGGTGGTGCCCGTCGAGACGGTGCGGGAGGCGGACGGCCTCGCCTGCTCCTCGCGCAATGTCTACCTGACGCCGGAGGAACGCCGCGCCGCCGCCATCGTCCCGCGGGCGCTGGACGAGGCGGAGCGGCTCTACCGGACCGGCGAACGCGATCCCGCCGTGATCGAAGCCGCGATCACAGCCTTCCTGAAGACCGAGCCGCTGGCGGAGCCTGAAGTCGTCGCCTTGCGCGATCCGGATACGCTTTCCCCCCTCACCCGCATTGACGGGCCGGTGCTGCTGCTTCTCTTCGTCCGCTTCGGCCGGACCAAGCTCCTCGACAACCGGGTCATCGGCCGCAAGGCCGAAGCACCCCGAACCAAGGCTGCATGACCATGAGCATGGCTGTCCGCAAGAAGCGGCTCACCCCGTCCGACATCACGGCGCTCAAGGGCGAGAGGCCGATCGTTTCGCTGACGGCCTATACGACGCCCATCGCCAGGCTGCTCGATCCGCATTGCGATCTGCTGCTGGTCGGCGACTCGCTCGGCATGGTGCTCTACGGCCTGCCGAACACGGTCGGCGTCACGATGGAGATGATGATTGCACACGGCCAGGCCGTGATGCGCGGCGTCGAAAAGGCCTGCGTGACGGTGGACATGCCGTTCGGCTCCTACCAGGAATCGAAGGAACAGGCTTTCCGCAACGCGGCACGGCTGATGCAGGAAACGGGGGCCGACTCGGTGAAGCTCGAAGGCGGCGAGGAAATGGCCGAGACCGTGCATTTCCTGACCACGCGCGGCGTGCCCGTCATGGGCCATGTCGGCCTGATGCCGCAGCAGGTCAACACGTCCGGCGGCTATCGATCGCTCGGGCGCTCGGAAGCAGAAGCTGACAAGATCCGCCGCGATGCCTTGGCGATCGGCCAGTCCGGTGCCTTTTCCATGATCGTCGAAGGCACGATCGAACCGCTGGCGCGGGAGATCAGTACAGCCTCGCCCATTCCGACCATCGGCATCGGCGCCTCGCCGGCCTGTGATGGGCAGGTGCTGGTGGTCGACGACATGCTGGGCGTCTTCACCGATTTCAAGCCGCGCTTCGTCAAGCACTTCGCCTCGCTCGCCCCGCAGATCTCCAAGGCCGCGGAAGATTACGCCGCCGAGGTGAAGGCCCGCACCTTCCCGGGCCAGGAGCATACGTTCCAGATCAAGAAGCAGCCGCTCTGAGGCCGCACCGGTGAACGGGCTCGGCCTCTTCAAGGCGGCACTCGCCAGCGCGCTCGCCGTCTTCGCCTTCGGCTTCGTGTTCGGCACGATCAGGATTTTTCTTCTGATCCCGCATATCGGCCCGCTCGCAGCCGTTTCGGTGGAGCTGCCGTTCATGCTGGCCATATCCGTGCTCGTCTGGCGCTGGGCGCTTCGGCGCTTCGACATTCCTGCCGATATGACGAAGCGCCTGATTGCAGGCCTTTCCGCCTTCATCGTCCTTATGGCACTGGAATTCGGCCTGTCCTGGATGATGTCGGAGGCAGGACCGGAGCGCTTCATCAGCGAAATCATCAACCCCGCCGGCCTTCTCGGCCTTGCCGGTCAAATCGCGTTTGCGCTGTTGCCCCTCATCGTGGGCACGGGACAAGGCAAGGCCTGAAACGGCAAAGGCGGCAGTCAATGCTGCCGCCGCCTTGAATTCGGAACAAACGCCTCAGGCGTTGTGGTGCTGAACCTGGCCGGTTGCCATTTCGAGCTTCCAGACCTCGTCGAACACGTCGTCCAGACGGGCAGACATGGCCTCGTGGGCATCGATCAGGCCGCGATTGTAGAAATGGCCGCCGATCTCGTCAGCGAAGAAATCGACCAGGAAAATGGCAGACACGGTGCCGATTTCCGCATCCAGCTGTTCAACGAAATAGCGTTGTACGCGACGGGCAATCGCCGTCTTCTGTTCTTTGGTGAACTCGACCTTTTTCATGGAACTCCAACTGCGAGTGCGCGGAAGGCTCACGAACCGCCTCTTGGGCGGGATCAAACCATCATGGTTCGCGTGGACCTCGAATTTCGGAGCCGGACTCATTGGCTCCTTGCTTCCGATCATTCAGGCCGAGCCTTGCGCGAGGGTTGAGTGGTATAATCTATAACCGTCATACGAGTAACAGAGCCTGCGTCACAGCCATAAGCGGAACGCATGAGGTCATCAGGAAAACGCGTTTGCGCTCCCTTGGCGTAGCGGCTAAAGCCCTAGGAAACAGGAACGTTTCCATGTCATCAAGTGATTTTCGCGCAGGGCTCAGGACTGGCCTGCCCATCGTGCTGTCGGCGGCACCCTTCGGCGCCTTGTTCGGGGCGGTTGCCGTGCAGAACGGCCAGACCTGGGCGGAAGCGGCCTTGATGAGCGCCACCGTCTATGCCGGCGCAAGCCAGCTGGTGGGGCTCGAACTCTTTGGCCACCACGTGCAGCCGTGGCTGGTCATCCTGTCGATCTTCGCCGTGAATTTCCGCCATATCCTCTATTCGGCGGCACTGACCAAGTACATCACCCACTTCACGCCATTCCAGAAGTTCTTTGCCTTCTTCGTGCTCACCGATCCGCAATTTGCCGAATCTGTAAAGCGCGGTGAAACCGGGCACACCGTCAGCTTCGCCTGGTATGCGGGCGTCGGGCTCATCATCTACCTGCCCTGGCTGGCAGTCACCATACTTGGCGCATTTCTCGGCAACCTCATCCATGATCCGAAGGTGATCGGGCTCGACGTGCTGCTGCCGATCTATTTCCTCGGCCTGGTCTTCGGCTTCCGCAAGCGGGACAACTTCATTCCGGTCGCGCTCGTGGCTGCAGTAGGGTCGGTGCTCGCCTACCGCTATATCGGTTCACCCTGGCATGTCAGCGTCGGCGCGCTTGCGGGCGTGCTCGTCGCCGCCTGCCTGCCGGTGCGTGAAACGGCCGATGCGAGTGAGGAGGCCTGAGCCATGGACACCCGCTTCCACCTCGACATGACGCTGCTGATCTTCGCCGCCGCGGTCGCGACATTCGCCACCCGCATCGGCGGCTATGTCCTGATCACGCGCATGAAGAAGATCCCGCCGCGGCTCGATGCGGCGCTGAATGCCGTACCGGCGGCGGTGCTGACGACGCTGGTCGCCCCGAACTTCTATGCCGGCGGACCAGAAGTAAAGATCGCCATGGCCTTCGCCCTGGTCGTCGGTTTGCGCTTCAACGTGCTGACCATGCTTGCTGCCGGCTGGGTGGTGGTCATGGCGCTCCGGCACGGGGCCGGCTGGTAACAGCCGCGCCCCGAACAGGCCGCTCAACGATGCAGGGGTGCCGTGGCGCGGAGCAGCCACTGGCGCACGTCCTCGCCCTCGATCAGCGGCATCAGGCGATCGGCCACGCCAGCATGGTAATCGTTCAGCCACTGCAGTTCCTCATAGGTGAGCAGGCTGGTGACGACGAGCGAGCGGTCGATCGGGCACCAGGTCAGCGTCTCGAAGGAGAGCATGGGCATGTCTCCGCCCTCCACCTCCTCGGCCTCGCGCACATAGATCAGGTTCTCGATGCGGATGCCGAACACGCCGGGGCGGTAATAGCCGGGCTCGTTGGAGAGGATCATGCCCGGCAGAAGCTCCTGCGTGCCGAGGCGCGAGATCCGTTGCGGCCCCTCGTGCACCGAGAGATAGGAGCCGACGCCATGGCCGGTGCCATGGGCGTAATCGGCGCCTGCCTTCCAGAGTGCGATGCGCGCCAGCGGATCGAGATCCTGCCCGCGAGTGCCGCGTGGGAAGCGCGCCGTCGATATGCCGATCATCCCCTTCAGCACCAGCGTGAAGAAGCGGCGCTGCTCCTCCGGCACTTCGCCGATCGCGACGGTGCGGGTGATGTCCGTCGTGCCGTTGATGTACTGGCCGCCGGAATCGAGCAGGAAGAGCTCGCCGGGTGCAAGAACGCGGTCCGTCTCCGTCGTCACCCGGTAATGGATGACGGCCCCATGCTCTCCGGCGCCGGAAATGGTGTCGAAGGAAATGTCCTTGAGCGGGTTCTGCATGCGCTCGCCGACGCGGACGCGCGCGCCCTCGAGCGCCTTCACGGCGTCGATCTCGGTCACCGAACCGGGGCGCTGGGTCTCCAGCCAGTGCAGGAATTCCACCATGGCGACGCCATCCTGCAAATGGGCGGCGGCGGAACCGTTAAGCTCCACTATGTTCTTGCAGGCGCGCGGCAGCCTGGCCGGATCGCCGCCCTCGGCTATCGTGCCGCCATTGTCGGCAATGAGGCGCACCAGAGCATAGGGGGTAAGGTCGGGATCGACGAGGATGCGCCTGCCTTCGCCCGCCAGTTCCTTCAGCCGGCCAACGAGCTCTGCCGGCGGCCGCTGCCGGGCGATCTGGCCGAGATAGGCTTCCGTCTCGATGCCGGTCTTGCGTCGGTCGAGGAAGACTTCGGGCTTGCCGCTGGCATGAATGATCGCGCGGCCGAGCGGATGCGGCGTGCGCGGCACTTCGGCGCCGCGGAGGTTGAAGATCCAGGCGAGCGAGGACGGGTCGGTGACCAGCACCGCATCATGCCCCTTTTCCTTCAGCATGGCTTCGATCCGTCCGATCTTCTCGACCGCGAGTTCGCCGGCCTGCGGCAGATCCTGAATGGTGACGGCACCGAGCGGTTCGGCGGGACGGTCCGTCCAGATGCGGTCGACCGGGTTCTCCGACAAGAAGACGAGCTGGCCGTGCTTTTCCGCCAGCACCCTCTCCAGACGCCGGATCTCGGCACCGGTATGCATCCACGGATCGATGCCGAGGCGGAAGCCCTTCGGCCCCTTGCGCGAGATCCAGAGATGCGGCGGCTCGTTGACGAGATCGCCCGCCGTGAAGACCGAGCCATCCACCTGGGCCGCAAGCTGTGTCGTGTAACGCCCGTCGACGAAAACCACGGCCTCCTTGCGGGTGACGAGCAGCATGCCGGCGGACCCGGTAAAGCCGGTCATGAAGGCCAGCCGCTCGGCGCTCTCGGGCACGTATTCGCCCTGATAGTCGTCTGCCCGCGGCACCAGCACGGCATCCACGCTGGCGGCATCGAAGCTGGCCCTCAGCGCCTCTACCCGCTCCCTGCCGAATTGCGGGGTCGCCGTCACGTCAAAGCTCTGAAACATGGCTCTTCATCCTGTCCGTTAGATCTCGGTTGCGGCACCATAGCGACGAATGCGTGCATCCGGAATGGCCGCTTTTGCCATGGCGCAAGTCGGGCCGGAGTTTCCACCGCACCTTCGTTATGAGGTGCGACAATTATGCATGGCTTCCATGTTCGATTTAATATTTACCGGGCGATAAAATCTGGTAGAACCCGCCTCAACGAAGCGGCGCCGGAAACGGCAAGCTTCCGAAGAACCCGATGTCACGGTCTGCCTGTCGATCTCCTCCTCCCTCCCTTCGACAGGAAAGCAGGCATCAGGCGCCCGTTTGAGCCACCCTCCTCCTCCCAAGGCTCGCGGGCAAGATCAGGTCAGACTGATCGGCAGGCGGTGCTTAACGGCACCGCCTTTTTGCTTTCTGGGAATTTTTTCTTTGGATTTTAAGCGCATCCACCAATACTGCCGTCAGACCAGCACACTCTCCAGATGGATCGTCACCCAGCCATTGCGCCAGAGCGTGCGCACGTGGCGCAGGCGCTGGCCGTTATAGGCGGCGAGCACCTTCCAGCGCTGGCTGGCGAGAATGCCCGAGAGCACGACCGAGCCGCCGGGGTTCAGGTTGCGCACGAGGTCCGGCGCCATCTTCATCAGCGGGCGAGCGAGGATGTTGGCGATGATCAGGTCGAACGGCCCGCGGCGGGAGAAGGATGTGGAATGGAAGCCCGGTGCGGTTTCCAGCGCTATCCCCGAGGCGATGCCGTTCCGCCGCACGTTCTCCGCTGCGACCCGTGTCGCGACGGGATCGATATCGGTCGCGAGAACCGGAATGTGGGCGAGCTTGCGCGCCGCGATCGCCAGCACGCCGCTGCCGGTGCCGAGGTCCAGCGCATTGCGCGGCCGGCGGGCGCGGATCACCGACTCGATCATTTCGAGGCAACCCGCCGTCGTGCCGTGATGGCCGGTGCCGAAGGCCTGGCCGGCATCGATCTCGATCGCGATATCGCCAGGGCGCACCTTGTCGCGGTCATGCGAGCCATGGACGAGGAATCGGCCGGCGCGGACAGGCTTCAGTCCTTCAAGCGATTTCGCCACCCAATCCACATCCGGCAGCACTTCGCGGAGCAATTTGTCGTCAGCGAATTCGTCTGACAGTGCGTCCTTCAACCGAGGCAGAAGCGCCTCCTCCTGCTCGAAAAGCATGTAGATCGAAGCTTCCCAGATGTCGTTCCGCTCATCGATCTCGGTGGTGCCGATCGCGACATCGTCCTCTCCGAACACCTCGCTCAGCACGTCCAGAATGCGCTCGGCGCGGGCCTCTGATGTGGAGATATAGTAGCGGAGTTCACTCACGGCGGATCCTCGGATGCGGCTTCTGGGTCAGAGATTGCGGGTGATGAGGTTTTCGAGCTTCTTCTCCGCCACGGCGGAATCCTCCTGATAGGCGATGGTGCCGGCAAAGCGGCCCTTGTCGTCCAGCAGGAAGACGGAGGCCGTGTGATCCATCACGTAGTCACCATCCGGCTTGCTTTCGTCGGTCGGCACCTTCTTCGCATAGACGCGGAAACCCTTGACCATCTCCATGACCTTTGCGGGATCGCCGCTGATGCCGGTGATGCGGTCGGAAACGTTGGAGACATAGGTCTTCATGATCTCGGGCGTATCGCGTTCGGGATCGACGGAAATGAAGAAGGCCTGCAGCTTGGTCTTGTCCGGATCGACTTTCTTCAGGAGGTTGTCCATTTCGAAGAGCGTGGTCGGGCACACGTCGGGGCAATGGGTGAAGCCGAAGAACAGCGCCGTCGGCTTGCCCTGGAAAGCCTTTTCCGTGATCGGCTCGTTGTTCTGTGTCACCAACTGGAATGGCACGCCGAAGGGCGCCTCGGCGATTTCCTTCTGCAGGGAGCGGTTGAACAGCAGATAGGCGGTCACGCCCGCCAGCACCACCACGGCAGCCCAGAGAAAAATCCGCACACCTCGCATCGCGAGCTCCTTCGCATCGGCACAGTCAAATTCCCGTGCCTGATAGCCCGGCGGGCCGCGGGATGCAAATCAACTGGCGCGTGAACGCTGGATATGCAGGGATTTGCCGCAGGGCCGCTGCGGCCTCAGAGGCACCAGGAAAGGCCGGCCTCGCCAAGAGAGAGCATCAGGTCCGCCGCATGCCGGATCCAGCCCGCAAGCCCAAGCGCCAGCAGCAGCGCCATCGAGGCACCGGCAAGCAGGAGGATCGGCAGTTTCAGCTGGGTCGTCATCATTGGTGTAATGTATAACGAAATGAGCGTCAGCTCAAATTGGCAGCGGCAAAAAATCTTTGGGCTTCGCCTTTCTTGACAAATTTCAAAGACGCACGCCTCTTTCCGCGAAAGACTGGACAAACTGTCGCAGTCTTCGGGAGGATGGCGGATGGAAGGCCAAAGCATACCCATGGAAGCGCCGGGTGCGCGGAAGATCCGCATCAACCGGTTGACGCTTTCGGACATCTCCAGGGCTTTGAGCCGCGGGGCAGCCGATTTCGCGGCCACACCACGCTTCGGCCTCTTCTTCGGGGCGATCTATGCACTCGGTGGCGTCTTCATCCTCTATGCGCTGACGCTTTCGAGCATGCCGTGGATGATCATCCCCGTCGCCATCGGCTTCCCGCTGATCGGCCCCTTCGTCGCCGTCGGCCTCTACGAGATCAGCCGCCGCCGCGAACAGGGCTTGCCTATTTCCTGGTCGGGCGTTCTGACGGAGGTCTTCCGCCAGCGCGAGCGGCAGCTGTCCTGGATGGCCTTCGTCGTGCTCTTCATCTTCTGGGTCTGGATCTACCAGGTGCGCCTACTCTTCGCGCTCTTCCTCGGCTACAAGGCGCCGGCGGAGCTCGATGCGCTGGTCTTGACCATCGTCACCACCACGCAAGGCATCCTCTTTCTCGGCGTCGGCACGATCGTCGGCGGCGTGCTCGCCACCCTCCTCTTCTCGGTCACCGTCATCGCCATGCCGCTGCTGCTGGACCACGAGATCGATTTCGTGACCGCGATGATCACAAGCGTGCGCACCGTCATCGAGAACCCGGCTCCCATGCTCGGCTTCGGCTTCATCGTCGGGGCGCTCGCTGTGGCGGCCATGCTCCCGGCCTTTCTCGGTCTGCTCGTCGTGCTGCCGATCCTCGGTCATGCAACCTGGCACCTTTATCGATCGGCCGTGCAGATCAGCGAAAAATGACCCGTAAATGCGGAGCATTAAGATTATCGATCAGTTAAACTTTTATATCTAATATTAACAACGCGCATACCGTGAAGAGGGCCGCGCTGCCGGGTATTCAGTTCCGCACCCTCTTCCGGTCAGGGTATGAAATCCGCCTGCTCCCGGCGGGATGCGCATGCAGATCCTTGCATGCGCATCCCCATCTGGAAGCCAAGAGGAATTTCATGTCGCAGCAGAAAAGCAGACGCGGTCTCTCCGTCAGCCAGCGCCTCTGGACAATCAGCGGCGGCGCAGCCGTCGGCATCTTTGCCATGCTGGCCATCGGCGTTTACGAAAATCGGGTCAGCTCCAGCGCCCTCGACCAGGCCGAGACGCTCCGCCAGCAGGTGGAACAGGCCGTCGCCATGCGCCATGCAAACGTGACAATGGTTCTCTCCGCCATGGATACAATCGTGGACAAGGCGGAAAGGGCCGTGCATCCGGACCGCATCGAGATCGGCAAGCAGTCTGCGGCCTTGCTGCATGCGGGTGCGCCGGTTCTGAAGGCGCTTGCCGCAACGCTTGGCGAAAGCGAAGCGGCCTCCAACTTCGACGGCGATCTCGCGACCCTCGAAAAGGCCGTCAACGTGGACCTGCCCCTTCTCGTCGTAAGCGGCGCGCCGGACGAGGAATTCGACAAGATCGACGACGCCATCGACCAGGGCGGCGACCGCATGGCCGAGATGCTGGCCGACATCGCGCAGAAGGGAGGCGTGGCGGTGCATGACCTCCTGGCGAACTCAAAACAAACGGCACGGCAATCGCTGTACAGCCAGTTGTTCGCCGGCATCATCGCTCTCGCTGCCGTCCTTGCGGCCCAGCTTTATCACGGCAACAACATTCGCCGCGCCATCATCGGCGTCGGCAAGAGCATGCAGCGCATTCTCTCCGGCGACTATGCGACGCCGGTCGCCATGGTTCACCGTGGCGACGAGATCGGCCACATGGCGCGCTCGACCGAGAGCTTCCGCCTCGCAGCCGTCGAGAAGCTTGCGCTCGAAACCCGTGCCGAGGAGGCCCGGGTCGCCAATGAAGGCGAACGACAGGTCCGCGACCAGCGGCAACGCGAAGACGAGGAAGCGGTCCGCTTCGCCGTCGAGTCGCTGGCCGGCGGCCTGGAGCGCCTCGCCTCCGGCGATATTTCCGCGACATTGGACCAGCCTTTCCGCCAGGATCTCGAACGGCTTCGGATCGATTTCAACCTCTCGCTCGCCAGCCTGCAGGACATGGTCACGCAGATCCGCACAGAGGCCGTCTCCATCCAGTCTTACAGCCGACAGATGCGCTCGTCCTCGGAAGACCTTTCGAAAAGAACGGAGCAGCAGGCCGCGGCACTGGAGGAAACCTCGGCCGCGCTCGACCAGATCACCAGCCGCGTCCGCAATTCCTCGGAAAAGGCGCAGGCCGCCAACCGCATGGTCGAGGGCACCCGCCAGACATCGGAACGTTCGGGCCGTGTGGTCGCCGATGCCATGAGCGCCATGGTGCGCATCGAGGAAGCCTCGAACCAGATCGGCAACATCATCACCGTCATCGATGAAATTGCCTTCCAGACCAATCTTCTGGCGCTGAATGCGGGCGTCGAGGCAGCGCGTGCGGGCGAGGCAGGGAAGGGTTTCGCCGTCGTTGCGCAGGAAGTGCGCGATCTCGCCGGCCGTTCGGCCAACGCAGCCAAGGACATCAAGGTTCTGGTTCAGAAATCGAGCGAAGAAGTCCGCAACGGCGTGGATCTCGTGACGGCCACCGGCGAGGTTCTGCGCCACATCGGCGCGGATGTCGTGCAGATCACCGAGCATGTCACCTCGATTGCCGCCGACGCCGTGGAACAGAATACCGGGCTCGGCGAGATCAATTCCACCATCGGCCAGATGGATCTCGTGACGCAGCAGAACGCCGCCATGGTCGAGCAAACCAGCGCCGCCAGCGACCAGCTTGCACAGGATGCCGACAAGCTCATTAGCGCGCTCAGCCGCTTTAAGGTCCGGGAAAGGAATGCTGCATATACTTCCCCCGAGGTTGCCAGAGCCACGATGCGTCCACAGCCCTCACCGGCGCGGGCTCTCGCAAACACAGTCATGGGTGCGTTCAATCGAAACAGTGCCGCCCAGCGGGCCGAACCGGCCCCGGTGCGCGAAACTTGGGAAGAGTTCTGAAATGTCCAACGCCATCAAGCAGTCCGGCGCTTACCTGGAGATCGTCTCCTTCCATCTGGCCGATCAGGAATTCTGCATCGATATCATGGCGATCCGTGAAATCCGCGGCTGGGCACCGGTAACCCCCATGCCCCATACCCCCCCTTACGTTCTTGGCCTCATCAACCTGCGTGGCGCGGTGATCCCGGTCATCGACATGGCATCCCGTCTCGGCATGAAGCAGACCGAACCTTCCGAGCGTTCTGCCATCATCGTCACCGACATCAACGGCAAGCTCGTCGGCCTTCTGGTCGAACAGGTTTCCGACATGATGACAATCCGCAGCGAAGACCTGCAGCCGCCGCCGGAGATCATTCCGGAAGCACAGCGCGCCTTCTGCCGCGGCATCGTGGCGCTGGAAAAGTCGATGGTCTGCTTCCTGAACCTCGACACGGTGATTGCAGACGAGCTGGCGCAGGCCGCCTGATCCTTCTCGTTGAAGACGTTTTCCAGACCGCGCGGCTCGAACCCGCGCGGTTTTGCTTATTGCCAGCCTGAGACCAATGCGCAAAACAAAGAAGCCCCGGACCAGGGGGGTCCGAGGCGACAGTCGATGGGCTGCACAGATGGGGTAGTCCGGCAGCCGATATGGGCGTGTACAAGCGAACAGTCCCTGCGAATGTTTGTTATACGAGACCAGCCTGTTACAACACAATATATGACGCAAACCTCAGATGTCCGAAAGAGGGCGAGCACAGCTTTCCTGACACGGCACAGTTCATTTTTGGGTGCATTTTATCATAGCCACAGCCTCCGATTTCAAGGCGCCCCATTCTTCCACGTGACGTTCTGGCCATAAAGCGGCACAGTGGAGATGGCCATCTTGGCCGAGCCATCAGTCAATTCCCGGGTGTGGACGAGATAGATCAACGTATTGTTCGTCTTGTCGTAAATGCGGTTCACGACCATCTTTTTCCAGATCAGCGACATGCCCTGGCGAAAGACCTCCTCCCCTTCCTTCGACACGTCGATATCGCCGATGGTGACCGGCCCCGTCTGGCGGCAGGCGATGGAATTGTTGGACGGATCCTCGAACCAGTTGCCGTTCTTCAGCCGGTCGATCACGCTGCGGTCGAAATAGGTGACGTGGCATGTCACGCCTTGCACCTTGGGATCGGCGAGCGCCTCCACGACGATGTCGTTGCCGACCCAGTCGACACCGACCTTCCCGACCACTTCGGCATGGGCCTGGGGCGCGGTGAAGCTGGCGGCGGTCAGGCCTGCGGCAAGAGCGAAGCGGCGGAAAGACATGGGGGAGAACTCCTGTGTTCAAGGCGTGAAGCGAAACGCTCAACCTGAAGATAGGAAATCATGCCCGCCACGCAAGTGGCTACAACCCGGTCTGGAGAAGAACGGTTACTTGCGGCAGGAACAGGGATCGTAGCCGCCTGGGCGCAGACGGCCCGGTTTCATGCGGATCGCATCCGCGACCTCTTCCAGCAGCCTGACCTTCAGACTCTTCGCCACGCCGAGCGCTGCTGCGGCGCAGAGTGCGGCATCCTCGCCCGCATTGTGATGCCGGAAGCGCAGCTGCAGGAAATCGGCGACCACGTTCAGCCTGTGGGATGGCAGTGCCGGCCAAACCTTCTGCACCATCTTCAGCGAACAGAAATAGGTGAGCTCCGGATAGGCCATACGGTACTGGTCGAGCGCGCCGCGCCAGACGGAGAAATCGAAAGCAGCATTGTGCGCGAGCAGCGGGAAGGCGCGGAAGTCGTCCTCGAACTCGTCCATGACCTCGGGAAACTCCGGCGCATCTTCCACATGTTCCGGGCGGATGCCGTGGATCGCGATGTTCATGCCGGAAAAACGCATACTCCTAGGGCGGATCAGCCGCTCCTCGACGCGGATGATCTCGCCATCCTCCACCCAGGCGAGACCGACGGAGCAGGCGCTGCCACGCTCCTCGTTCGCCGTCTCGAAATCGATCGCAAGCGCCCTCAATGGTCAGGCCCCGTCGCCGCCGATGAGGGCCAGCCACTCGTCCTCGTCCATGGTCTGGATGCCGAGCTCGCGCGCCTTGTCGAGCTTGGAGCCCGCACCGGGGCCGGCGACGACGATGTCGGTCTTCTTCGAGACCGAGCCGGCCACCTTGGCCCCCAGGCTCTCCGCCCGCGCCTTGGCCTCGTCGCGGCTCATGCGTTCCAGCGAGCCGGTGAAGACGACCGTCTTGCCGACGACAGGGCTGCCGGAGACCTGAGGCTTTTCCGCCGCCTCCGGTCTCACCTCCTGCAGCAGGCGGGAGATCACGTCACGGTTGCGCGGCTCCTTGTAGAACTCGACGATCGATGTCGCGACCACCTCGCCGATCCCTTCCACGGCGTTGAGCTCGTTCCATGCATCGCCATGCTGGGGCGCCGCTGCCTCCATGGCCTCCGCGAAGCTCTGATAGGTGCCATAGGCGCGTGCCAGAAGCTTCGCCGTGGTCTCGCCCACATGGCGGATACCGAGCGCGAAGATGAAGCGGTTGAGCGCGATGGAACGGCGGCTGTTGATTGCCTCGAACAGCTTGCGGACGCTGGTGCGCCCGAAGCCTTCACGGTTTTCAAGCTTGGCCAGCGCCGTCTGCTGCCGGCGTTCGAGCGTGAAGATATCCGGCGCTGTCCGGATCTGGATCGAGGGATCGTCCGTCTCGAAGAAGAAATCCACCTGTTTGGTGCCGAAGCCCTCGATGTCGAAGGCATTGCGGGAAACGAAGTGCTTCAGGTGCTCCACCGCCTGCGCCCGGCAGACGAAGCCGCCGGTGCAGCGGCGAACCGCATCCACCTTGCCGGTCTTCTCGTTCACCTCCCTGACCGCATGGCTGCCGCAAACGGGGCAGGTGCGCGGGAATTCATAGGGCACGGCCTCGTTCGGGCGCTTTTCCGGGATGATGTCGACGATCTGCGGGATGACGTCGCCGGCGCGCTGGACGATGACCATGTCGCCGATCCGGATGTCCCTGCCCTCGCGGATCGGCTCGCCGGAATTGCCGAGCCCGCGGATGTAATCCTCGTTATGCAGCGTCGCATTCTCCACCACGACACCGCCCACCGTCACCGGTTCCAGCCGCGCAACGGGCGTGAGCGCGCCGGTACGGCCCACCTGGATGTCGATATGGGTGAGACGGGTCACCGCCTGCTCCGCCGGGAACTTGTGCGCGGTCGCCCAACGCGGGCTGCGGGAACGGAAGCCGAGCCGCCGCTGCAGCTCAAGATCGTCCACCTTGTAGACGACGCCGTCGATGTCATAGTCGAGATCCGGCCGCTTCAGGCCGATCTCGCGGTAATGACCGAGAACGTCCTCGACGCGCGAAAGCCGCCGCGTCAGCGGGTTGACCGGGAAGCCCCAGGCCCGGAAGCACTCGATCATGCCGTGCTGGGTATCGGCAGGCATTGCGGACATTTCGCCCCAGGCATAGGCAAAGAAGCGCAGCTTGCGCGCAGCCGTCACCTTCGCATCGAGCTGCCGCAGCGACCCCGCCGCCGTGTTGCGCGGGTTGACATAGGTCTGCTTGCCCTCCGCCTCCATCTGCGCGTTCAGCGCCTGGAAGTCGCTCTTCGCCATGTAGACTTCGCCGCGCACTTCCACCACCTCGGGCACGCCGGCAGGCAACGTCTTCGGGATCTCGGATATGGTCAGGATGTTGGCAGTGACGTTTTCGCCGGTCGTGCCGTCACCGCGGGTCGCGCCGTTCACCAGCCTGCCGTTCTCGTAGCGGATCGACATGGAGAGGCCGTCTATCTTCGGCTCTGCCGTGAAGGCGATGGAATCGTCCGGCAGCCGCCCGAGATAGCGGTAGACGCTGGCGATGAAGTCGGCGACGTCCTCGTCGGAAAAGGTGTTGTCGAGCGAGAGCATGGGCCGCGCATGCGTGACCGGCGCGAAGGTTGGGAGCGGCGCAGCACCCACCCGCCGCGACGGGCTGTCGGCGCTTACGAGATCCGGGAACTGCCGCTCCACCGCCTCATTGCGCCGCTTCAGCGCGTCATAGTCCGCATCCGAAATCTCCGGCTGGTCCTTGCCGTGATAGAGCGCATCATGCCGCGCGATTTCCGTCGCGAGAAAGGCGAGCTCCGCAGCCGCCTCTTCCGGAGACAGGTGTTCTACAGGGATCTGGGACAGGGACTGCATTGCAACGTGCGCCTTCGCATCAGGGATTCTTCGGCAATGGTTTTACCCGATTGCGGGGGAATGGAAAGCGCAGGAAATTGCGGAGGCATTTCCATAAGTATTTTCTAAATTTCCCTAGCGAAGCCAGCTAAAAATGTTAGCATATCCTCACACGAGCAGAAGCAGCGGACGCCGAACCAGGCGGCGTTATCGGGGAAGATGGGCTCCCCCGGCTGCGGCAACAGCCTTGTCTCGTGTATGGAGGAGATCGTCATGCGGAAATTTCCGGTGACCGTCACGCTGATCATACGGAAAACCCGCACATCCTGGTCAGTGACTGTGCGGGTTACCGTAAACAAAAAGCAGTAAAAGTCTCGGCGGGTGTTCGTAGCATCCGCCGAGAACTCCATTATAAGTGATTACTCACAGAATACAAGCACTCACACATTGCCCGAGATGAGCCGCTGGGCGGCTGCCCTCGCCTCGTCGGTCACGGAGGCGCCGGAGAGCATGCGGGCGATTTCCTCGGCGCGGTCGCCGGGCTCCATGACGTTGACGCGGGTGGCGATCTTGGCGGCATCGGCGGCTGACGGCCCCTTGGAAATCAGGAAATGCGTCGAGGCACGGGCGGCCACCTGCGGGGCATGGGTGACGGATAGCACCTGCACCTTTTCGGACAGCCGCTTCAGCCGCTGGCCGATGGCATCCGCGACCGCACCGCCCACTCCGGTGTCGATCTCGTCGAAGACCAGCGTCGGCGCCGAACCGCGATCGGCAAGCGCCACCTTCAGCGCCAGCAGGAAGCGCGAAAGCTCGCCACCGGACGCGACCTTCATGATCGGGCCGGGACGCGTGCCGGGGTTCGTCTGCACGTGGAATTCGGCGATGTCGATGCCGCCGGCGCCTGCGTTTTCGCGGCGGCTGTCGAGCTCGACGGTGAAGCGGGCACGCTCCAGCTTCAGCGCCGGCAGCTCGGCCATCACGGCCTTGGCGAGCGCATCGGCGGTCTTGTGGCGCTTGGCAGAAAGCGCCTCGGCGGCCTTGAAATAGGCGGCTTCCGCCTCGCCCAGCGCCTTGTCCAGCGCCTTCAGCTTTTCCTCGCCCGCATCGAGATCGGCGACGTCGGCTTCCATTCGGAGCGCCAGCGCCGGCAGTTCCGAAACGGGCACAGAAAACTTGCGGGACGCGCCGCGCAGTGCAAACAGACGCTCCTCGACCCGCTCCAGTTCCTTGGGATCGAACTCGGTCTTCCGGAGCGCGGCTTCGACTTCCATCTGCGCATTGGAGAGCTGGTCGAGCGCCGAATCGAGTAGCGCCACGGTCTCTTCCAGCAGTCCCGGCGCTTCCTGCGCCTTGCGTTCCAGCCGGCGGACCAGCGAGGCGATGTGCGGCACGGGCGAAGCATTGCCGTTCAGGAATTCGGAGGCCTCGGCGATATCACCGGCAATACGCTCGGCCTTCATCATCTTGCCGCGGCGTTCCGCGAGTTCGTCTTCCTCGCCGTCCTGCGGGGAAAGCTTGGTCAACTCCTCGACGGCTGCGCGGAGATAATCGGCCTCGCGGGCAGCGGCCTCCACCTTCTCGCGATGCTTCTTCAGCTGGCGTTCGGCATCCTTCCAGGCGCGGTAGAGATTGCCGGTCTCGAGCGAGAGATCAGCGAGCCCGCCGAAAGCATCGAGCAGGGACCGGTGCGCATCCGTATCGACGAGCGCACGGTCGTCGTGCTGGCCATGGATTTCGACCAGAAGCTGCCCTGCCTGCCGCATCAGCTGCACGCTCACGGGCTGGTCGTTGACATAGGCCTTGGTGCGGCCATCGGCGGATTGGGTGCGGCGGAAGATCAGGTCGCCATCGTCATCGATGCCGTTCTCGCGGAGCAGCAGCCGGGCAGCATGATCCATGCCGACATCGAAGACAGCCGTGATCTGCCCTTTGTCTTCCCCATGCCGGACCAACCCGCCATCCCCTCGCCCGCCGAGCGCGAGCGAAAGGCTGTCGAGCAGGATGGACTTGCCGGCCCCGGTCTCGCCCGTCAGCACGGAGAGGCCACGGTCGAAGCCGAGGTCGAGGCGTTCGATCAGTACGATGTCGCGGATCGAAAGCTGAACGAGCATGGTGTCCGGTTCTTACTGGCCAAGAACGATCTTCTTGGCCGCGCGGGTGATCCAGGAGCCCTGGTTCTCGCGGGGCTCGAGACCACCAGACTTCAGCAGCTTGTAGCTGTCCGCATACCACTGGCTGTCCGGATAGTTCGTGCCGAGTACCGCGGCGGCAGCCTGCGCTTCCTGCACGATGCCGAGGCCCATATAGGCTTCGACGAGTCGCGCCAGCGCTTCTTCCACCTGGTTGGTGTTCGGATAGCGCTCGACGACGACGCGGAAGCGCTGGATCGAGGCGAGGTATTCCTTGCGCTCGAGGTAATAGCGGCCGACCTGCATTTCCTTGCCGGCCAGCTGGTCTCGCGCAAAGCGGATCTTCGCCTGCGCATCCTCGACGTATTCGGACTTCGGATAGTTGTCGACCACCTTCTGCATGGCGTCGATGGTGCGGGCCGAGGCGCGCTGGTCCTGCGTCACGTCGGGGATCTGCTTGGAGTAGGACAGGCCGATCAGATACTGCACATAGGCCGAATCTTCCGTGTTCGGGTACTGGTTCATGTACCGGTTGCCGGAATTGATCGCTTCCTGGAAGTCGCCCTGGCGGTACTTCACGAAGGTGCTCATGACGAGTGCCTTGCGCGCCCAGTCCGTAAAGGGATGCTCACGGTCGATCGCGTCGAACTTGCGGATGGCTTCCGTGGTATTGCCGGCCTTGAAGTTGGCGAGACCCTGATTGTACAGCACATCCGGCGGATCGGTCTCGACGCCGATCTTGGTGATGTCCATATCCGGATCCGACTGGCAGCTGGCCATCAACGTTCCCGTTCCGGCAAGAAGCATCGATACCAGCAGCAAACGCGCAGTGTTCTTCATATGGACTACCTTGCAACACCCAATCGAAACGACATCAAAGCGGCCCCAAGCGCAGAGACCCGATTGGGGTTTCTAGAGCAAAGGCCGCCGGTTAACAACGCATTGGTGTTTCTTTAACGCATTTTTGTGGCGCGCCGCCCACAATTTGCGCAATTGTCCGCTGCGTCGCGGCCAGGCCACAAAAAAACCGCCCCGAAGGGCGGCTTGATCCCGAAGAGCCTTTGGTCAGGCCGACCAGGGCGCGAATTCCGGAGCATTGACGGCGATGAAATCACGGGCGCCGGCACGCGGACGGCTGATCGCGCTTTCCACGACTTCGTAGGCCGTCCGGTCCGCAAGCAACGCCTTCAGTGCATTGGCGTTCAGCTTGTGACCGCCGCGATAGGAGCGGTAGCAGCCGATGAACTGGGCGCCGGCCATGGCGAGGTCACCGACGGCATCGAGCGTCTTGTGGCGCACGAATTCGTCCTTGCCGTAGCGCAGGCCTTCGACGTTGATGACGGTGTGATCGTCGGAGATGACGACGGAATTCTCCAGAGAAGAGCCGAGCGCGAAGCCAGCGGCCCAGAGACGCTCCACGTCGCGCATGAAACCGAAGGTGCGGGCGCGGGAAAGCTCGTCGCGGAACCGCGCGAAGGTCAGGTCCCCTTCCCAAGTCTGGCGGCCTATGAGCGGCGTGTCGAAATCGATCTCCACCTCGAACCGGGTGCCTTCATAGGGCACGAACTCGGCCCAGGAGGAACCGGCTTCGATGCGCACGGGCTTGACCACGCGGATGTAGCGGCGCTTGGCGCCGAGCGTCTTGATGCCGGTCTGCTCGATGGCCTCGATGAATGCGGCGGAGGAGCCGTCCATGATCGGCATTTCGCCGCCCTGCACCTCGACCACGATGTTGTCGATGCCGGCAGCATACAGAGCCGCCATGACATGCTCGACGGTCGCGATCATGCGGGCCGGATGGGTGCCGAGAACAGTGCAGAGATCCGTATTGCCGACTTCGGCGGACACGGCCCGGTATTCGCCCAGCAGTTCCTCGCCATTGAACCGCTGGAAGACGATCCCGGTGCCCGATTCCGCAGGATGGAAGGTTATGGAAACCGGCGTTCCCGAATGAACCCCGATGCCCGAAAGCGTGACGCGTCCGGCAATGGTGGTCTGAAATCCAAGCAGCCCTGCGGCCATGAAACTCTGCCTTCTTACTCTGCCGCCTCCCGCACATCAGGGCGGGCCACGGTATTCTCTTTGCCTTCGCCTCGGTCTCTGATTGCCATTTCGGCACAGAACCCGGCGACTCTCATAACCCCTGTTTAACGGAAAGGGTTCGTTTATTCCAAATCACTGTTTCTTTCGAATTGTTACGTCTGCAACACGTTGATAAAGATCAAGAAAAGCGGCCTGTTACAAGAAAACCCGGGCCTTGGTGAAGCCCGGGTTCTGTATCATGCTCGTGCTGCCG
>CAMFHT010000007.1 GCA_945952245.1 uncultured Rhizobium sp.
GCCCTGGTCCATCTGCGAAAGCGCGGTCTGCAGCATGTCCTGATTGTATTGCAGGGCTTCGGAAGCCTGGTCGAGCAGCCAGGCCGTGTCGGCGCTCGCATCCTCGACCTTCTGCAGGATGAGCGAGAGCACGAGCCGGGCGGAGGAGGAGCCGATGGCGCTGCCGAGAAGCTGCTCGGAATAATGGATCAGCGCCATGTCGGCGGGCTGGCTGTCCTCGAGCGTCCGGCCCGCCTGTCGCTCGAACGTCTGCAGCGAGCGGCGCATGCGCTCCTCGCCGAGATAGCGGGCAATCGCGGTCTTCAGATCCCCGACGGATACGCGCGTCTTCCAGCTGCGGGTCGCAAACTGCGAACGCGAGTGGCGCTTGACGAAGATACCCGCCTGAAGCCGCTCCACCGGCTTGAGGTTGCGACTCGTCGAGGCGATCACGAAAGCCAGGCTGTTCGCGAGCAGGCTCAGCACGGTCGCATTGACGAGCGGGTCGTGATGGGTGGTGAACAGGCTGACGCCGGGGAAGATGAAGGAGAGAATGGCCGCCGAGGCCGACGAATAGTCGGGGCCGCCGAGGCTCGGCAGAAAGAGCAGGTAGGCCCAGACGATGAAGCCGGTGATCATGCCGGCGAGCGCGCCGCGGGCATTGGCCTTCCGCCAGACCATGCCGCCGAGCAGGGCAGGGGCGATCTGCGAGATGCAGGAGAAGGCAAGCAGGCCGATCGAGACCAGGCTCGATGTCGTATAGGTCGAGCGGTAATAGGCATATCCCAGTAGCATGACGCCGAAGATCGCGATCCGGCGGATGCGCAGGATCACGCGGGCGAAATCCCGCCGCTCGCTGGAGCGGGCAAAGAGGCTGCGCTGCAGGAAGGCCGGCATGATGATGTCGTTGGAGATCATGATGGAGAGCGCCACACTCTCCATCACCACCATGGCCGTTGCCGCCGAGAAACCACCGATGAAGGTGATCAGCGCGATCATATGTAAACCGTGTTGGAGAGGAAGCGTCAGCACATAGACATCCGCATCGCCCGACCCGCCAAACGTCATGAGGCCGGCCGCGGCCACGGGAATGACGAAGAAGTTGATGGCGACGAGATAGGCCGGGAAGAGATAACGCGCCATCTTCAGTTCGTTCGGATGCCGGTTCTCGACGACCGTCACGTGGAACTGGCGCGGCAAGAACAGGATCGCAAAGGCAGACGTCACGATTAGGACGACCCATCGCGAAATGGGCGTCTGGTGGCTCATCGCCTCGATGACCAGCGAACTGGTGGAAGCCCGCTCCCAGAGATCGGCGGGTCCGTCGAAGATGAAGAACACCACCGTCAGCCCGACCGTCAGGAAGGCGATCAGCTTCACCATGGATTCGGTGGCGATGGCGAGGATCAGCCCGTCCTGGTGCTCGGTCGCATCCGTGTGCCGGGTACCGAAGACGATGGCGAAGCAGGCAAGCAGCAGCGTCACGATCAGCGGCAGATCTATGAAATAGAGATTGCCTCGGCCGATGCCGTACTGGCCCGGATCCACCATGACGCCGACGGTGCTGGACACCGCCTTCAGCTGAAGCGCGATATAGGGGATCGCGCTCATCAGCGAGATCAGCGCGACGACACCGGCGACCACGGAATTCTTGCCATAGCGCGCGCCCATGAAGTCCGGGATCGAGGTGATCTTTTCGGACTTCGCGATCTCGGTGATGCGGCGCACCAGCGGCATGCCGAGCGTGAAGACCAGGATTGCGCCGATATAGATCGAGAAGAATTCGAAGCCGCGCACGGCAGCGAGGCCAACGCCGCCGAAATAGGTCCAGCTCGTGCAGTAGACGGCAAGGCTCAAGGCATAGACGAGCGGTCGTCCCTGGCGGGGCGCGCCCTTCCGGCGGCGCAGCCGGTCGCCATAGCTCGCGACCGCAAAGAGCAGCAGCAGATAGCCGATGGCAGAGCCGATGATGATCCAGCCAGGAAGCATTTTCCATCCCCGCCCGGCGGCAACCGGCGCCGGACTTTTCCACGATAGGCGAAATCGCCGCGGTTGGAAATCTTGGGCGCTCTAGGACGATAGTTCTAGAGCAGTTTCCGATCTGATTGGATCCTTCTGTTGGCTCAAACCGGATGTTACACTAGGAAGGCGGCGCAGGAGGTAGCTCCTGCACCCTACAAGCCGTCTGACGCTGTGGAACGCCGGTTTCAGCCAACCCTCCGGGCGGCCTGACTTTTCGCTGATACCATCGGCCTTCGCCTCGACCGTATCTCCGGATATGGCCTTCGGCGAAGTCCTCGATCTCAGCGAAAATTCAGGCCGCAGAATGATTCAATCAGACCGGAAACTGCTCTAGAAAAACCCTGACCGGTCCGCTATTCCCGCACACGGGGTAATTTGCAGTTAACAATCGGTTAAAACAGTTGCATTGTACATAACAGCGACAGCATTAATGGCGGAAACAGGCAACCTCAGGGGAGACGACGCATGAGCATGGTGGATGAATTCAAGGCCTTTATCGCGCGCGGCAACGTGATCGACCTTGCCGTCGGTGTGATGATCGGCGGCGCTTTCGGCGCGATCGTCAATTCGCTGGTCAACGACATCATCACGCCGATCGTCAGCCTCGTCGCCGGCAGCGTGGATTTCTCGAACTATTTCATCCCGCTCTCCAGCAAGGTCACGGCAACGACGCTCGCCGCGGCGAAGGAGCAGGGCTCCGTCATCGCCTATGGCAGCTTCCTCACCATCGTGATCAACTTCCTGATCCTCGCATGGATCATCTTCGTCATGGTGAAGGGGATTTCGAAGCTCCGCCGCGAGGAGCCGGCAGCCCCGCCGGAGCCGGCGGCAGCCCCTGCCGACATCCAGCTGCTCACCGAAATCCGCGATCTCCTAAAGACGCGGAGCTGAGGGGGCACGGGTCGGCTATCCATCAAGAAATCCGATCCAATGCTCAACCGAAGTCATGTGATTTCGCGCCCTCTCTCGTCTACTAGTTCGCATGACGAGAGAGGTATTGCCCATGTCCATTCTTCAGCATCTGAGCCCGCGCGCGCTTTCCGCACCCGAGAGCGGCATCGTGGAAGTGGTCAACTATGCCCGCGGCCGCGATGGCCTGATCCCGCTCTGGGTGGGTGAGGGCGACAGCCCGACGCCCGGTTTCATCAACGATGCAGCCATCGCCTCGCTGAATGCGGGCGAGACCTTCTACACCTGGCAACGCGGTATCCCGACACTCCGGCAGGCATTGGCCGATTACTATACGCGGCATTTCCGCGTCACGCTTCCGATGGAGCATTTCTATGTCGTTGGCTCCGGCATGCAGGCGATCCAGCTCGGCCTGCAGGCACTGACCTCTGCCGGTGACGAGGTTCTCTATTTATCTCCGGCATGGCCGAACTTCGCCGCCGCCGCGGAAATCGCGTCCGCGTTGCCGGTGCCGGTGGAGCTCACCTATGCCTCCGGCCGCTGGCAACTCGATCTCGATCGTCTCAAGGCGGCGCTCACGCCCAAGGCGCGGGTACTCTTCGTCAACACGCCGTCGAACCCCACTGGCTGGACTGCTACCCGCGAGGATCTTGCAGCCCTTCTCGGCTTTGCCCGCGAGCACGGTCTGTGGATCATGGCGGACGAGATCTATGCGCTCTACTACTACGGCAAGGAAAGCCGCGCGCCGTCCTTCTTCGACGTCATGGAGGAGGGTGACCGAGTGCTTTTCGTCAATTCCTTCTCCAAGAACTGGTCGATGACCGGCTGGCGCGTCGGCTGGATCGTGGCGCCCCCTGAGATGGGGCAGGTGGTCGAGAACCTCGTGCAGTATTCGACCTCCGGCGTCGCGCAGTTCATCCAGCAGGGTGCGGCGGCGGCACTCGACGAGGGCGATCATTTCCTGAAGACGAACTTCGAGAAGGCGCGGCGCTCGCGCGACCTTCTCTGCGAGGCGCTGACGGCGACGAACCGGGTGGAAACGCAGAAGCCCGATGGCGCGCTCTATACCTTCCTGCGCATCGACGGCATGAACGACAGCCGGGCGGCGGCAATCGACATCGTCGACAAGACCGGGGTCGGACTTGCTCCCGGAACCGCCTTCGGCCCCGGCGGCGCGCCCTTCATGCGGGCCTGCTTCCTGCGCGAGCCCGCCATCATCGAGGAGGCCGCAAGCCGTCTCGAACGCTACATCCGCGCGCTCTGAACGGGTTCGATAAAATTGTAGGAGCAGGCGAAACCGGGCTCTAACCACAGGTTCAGAAGTCCGGTCCGGAAAGGACCAAAAGCTCTGTCCGATAACCAATTGGAGAGGCCTGCAATGGCTTGATCTTCCCAAAAGAAGAACGGGAAGACAGGGACATGGCAGTACTCGTTACAGGCGGTGCAGGCTATATCGGCAGCCACATGGTATGGGGCTTGATCGATGCCGGCGAGGACGTGGTGGTGATCGACCGCCTGTCCACCGGCTTCCGCTGGGCGGTCGCCCCGGAAGCGCGCTTCTATCTCGGCGATGTGGGCGACCAGGCGCTTCTGGCGCAGGTCTTTGCCGAGAACCAGATCTCGGCGGTGATCCATTTCGCCGGCTCCGTCGTGGTTCCGGACAGCATCCGCCGCCCGCTCTCCTACTACGAGAACAATACCGGCAAGACCCGAACCCTGATCGCCGCGACGCTCGAAGCCGGCATCCGCGACTTCATCTTCTCCTCCACCGCGGCCGTCTATGGCGCAAACGGCATCGAACGGCCGATCCGGGAAGAGGACCCGCTCTCGCCGCAGACGCCCTATGGTCTCTCCAAGCTGATGTCGGAGATGATGCTGCATGATGCGGCGACCGCCCATGGCCTGCGTTACGTGGCGCTCCGCTATTTCAATGTCGCGGGCGCCGATCCGGAGCTTCGCACCGGCCAGTCGACCGAAAACGCCAGCCACCTGATCAAGGCCGCCGTCGAGACCGCGCTCGGCAAGCGCCGGAAGATGGATGTCTACGGCACCGACTACCCGACGCCCGATGGCACCGGCGTGCGCGACTTCATCCACGTGACGGATCTCGTGGACGCCCATATCGCGGCGCTGCGCTATCTCCGCGCCGGCGGCGAACCCATGGTTGCCAATTGCGGCTATGGCCGGGGCTATTCGGTGCTCGACGTGCTCGGCGCCGTGATCGAGGAGAGCGGCCGCCGCTTCGAGGTCAATTATCTGCCCCGCCGCGATGGCGACATGGCGAGCGTGATCGCCGATACGACGCTCATCCGTCAGACGCTGGACTGGAAGCCGAAACATACCGGCATCAACGAGATCGTCCGCACCTCGCTGGAATGGGAAGTGCTGCTTTCCAAGCGCAATGCGTTTAGCGTCACCGGGATGCAGCAGCGGCTTGCCTCCGCCGGCTTCTGATCCTACCGTATATTCGATTGCGAACGGCCTGCCTCCGGCGGGCCGTTCTCGCATCGGGCCGATGGGAGACCCCCTCCAGTCTGAGGCCAGTTTCGTCTTCTAGAGATCGTTATAAAAGCTCGATTTCTGGCGAAGGCGACATGCATTTCATTTCTCACCAGCTTTGGCTGACGGCGTCGTTCTCCTCCGGGAGGGCCGGCGCATGAAGGCGGTCATCCTGGCCGGCGGCCTCGGCACCCGCATTTCCGAAGAGACGCATCTGAAGCCGAAGCCCATGGTGGAGATCGGCGGACGGCCGATCCTGTGGCACATCATGAAGCTCTATTATGGCCACGGCATCCGCGACTTCATCGTCTGCTGCGGCTTCCGGGGCTATTTCATCAAGGAATATTTCGCGAATTACAGCCTTCACATGTCGGACATGACCTTCGACCTCGCGGAAAACCGGCTGCAGTTTCACAAGAAGAATGCCGAGAGCTGGCGGGTGACGCTGGTCGATACCGGCGAAAACTCCATGACCGGCGGCCGCCTGAAGCGCGTCGCTTCCTATCTCGAGAATGAGGACGCTTTCTGCTTCACCTATGGCGACGGCGTCGCCGATGTGGACATTTCCGATACGATCGCCTTTCACCGCAGGCACGGCAGGCTTGCAACCGTGACCGCGGTCCGCCCGCCTGCGCGCTTCGGGGCGCTGAAACTCGAGGACGACACCGTGCGCGGCTTTCAGGAGAAGCCGGAAGGCGAGGGCGGCTTCATCAATGGCGGCTTCTTCGTGTTGTCGCCCAAGGTCATCGACCGCATCACCGACGACAACACGGTCTGGGAGCAGGAGCCGCTGATGTCGCTCGCCGAGGATGGCGAACTCAAGGCCTATTTTCACGAGGGCTTCTGGCAGCCGATGGACACGCTGCGCGACAAGAACCACCTCGAAGCGCTGTGGAGTGGCGGCAGCCCGCCCTGGAAGAACTGGTAAGACATGGCAGACAAGAGCTTCTGGAACGGCAAACGCGTGCTTCTGACCGGTCACACCGGCTTCAAGGGCAGCTGGCTGGCGCTGTGGCTTTCGGAAATGGGCGCGGAGGTGCAGGGCCTCTCGCTTGCTCCCCCGACCGAGCCCTCCCTCTTCCGCCTCCTGAACGGCACCCGCTCGCCGGCAAGCGAAGGTCTGGTCGATATCCGCGACCGCATGGCGGTGGCCGCCCGCGTCATGGTCACGCGGCCCGAGATCGTCTTCCATCTCGCCGCCCAGCCGCTGGTGCGCGCCGGCTATCGCGACCCGCTCGGCACCTATGAAACCAATGTCCAGGGCACGGCGAACCTGCTCGATGCGCTCCGGATCGCGCCTGACGTCCGTTCGATCGTCGTCGTCACCACCGACAAGGTCTATGAGAACCCGGAAACGGGAGCGGCCTTCCGCGAGAGCGACCCGCTGGGTGGCCACGATCCCTACAGCGCCAGCAAGGCGGCGGCGGAGATCGTGACGGCGAGCTACCGGCAATCCTTCTTCGCGGCCCGCCGCATCGGCATTGCCACGGCCCGTGCCGGCAATGTGATCGGCGGCGGCGATTGGGCGGAGGACCGCCTCGTGCCTGATGCCATGCGCGCCTGGAACTCGGACACGCCCCTGCAGGTGCGCAGGCCCGAGGCCGTGCGTCCCTGGCAGCACGTGCTGGAACCCTTGCACGGCTATGTCAGGCTGGCGGAAGCGCTCTGGCACGATCCCGATTTCGTGCCGTCCCTGAACTTCGGTCCCGATCATCATGCCGCGGCCTCCGTCCGCACGCTGCTGACCATGGCGCGCGATGCCTATGGCCGCGGCGTCACGGAATTCGCCGCAGTCGAGGAAGGTCCGCACGAGGCCGGCTATCTCATGCTCGACAGCAGCGTGGCCGGCCAGCGCCTCGGTTACCGCCCCTGCTGGGGGCTGGAGGAAACCGTCACGCGCACCATGGACTGGTACCGCCGCCACCAGCGCGGCATGTCCGCCCGCAGTCTCTGCCTCGGCGACATCGAGCGCTTCGAGGAGCGGCTGGCCGGCCAGGAGACGCCTGAAGTTCCGGAGCGGAAGGCGGCGTCATGAGCGGACGCTTCACGCCGGTCGAGACCGGGTTCCATGGTCCGGTGCTTCTGGAACGCCGCCGCTTCAGCGACGACCGCGGTTACCTGACGCGTCTCTTCGACCCGCAGGATCTCGAAGCCTTCGGCTGGGACGGTCCGGTCGCGCAGGTCAACGAGACCGGAACGCTGAAGGCCGGCATCGTCCGCGGCCTGCACTACCAGAACCCGCCGCATGCGGAGCTGAAGCTCGTGACCTGCACCGCGGGCCGCATCCTCGACGTCGCCGTCGATCTGAGAGCGGGTTCGCCAACCTTCCTGCAGCACGTCTCCGTCGAGCTTTCGGCAGAGAACGGGCGCTCCTTCCTGATCCCCCGCGGCTTCGCGCACGGGTTCCAGGCGCTGACCGACGACGTGCGCATGGTCTATGTCCATTCGGCGGCCCACCATCCGGAGGCGGAGGCAGGGCTTCATCCCGAAGATCCGGCGCTTGCCATCGCCTGGCCGTTTGCCGTCCACGGCCTGTCGCCGCGCGACGCTGCCCACCCGTTGATCGGTTCAGACTTCCGGGGAGTATCCTCATGAAATGCCGCCACTGCGGAAGCGAGCACCTTGTCCCCTTCCTCGACCTCGGCACCTCGCCGCCGTCGAACTCCTACGTGGCCGTGAAGGACCGGGCAAAACCCGAGCTCTGGTATCCGCTCGTCATCCGCTCCTGCATGACCTGCCTTCTGGTGCAGACGGAGGATTTCGCCGAGCGGGAAGTGTTCTTCTCCGAGAACTACGCCTATTTCAGCTCCTTCTCCACCTCCTGGCTCAACCATGCCAAGGCTTATGTGGCGGGCATGACCGAGCGCTTCGGCCTGACGGAAGCCTCGCAGGTCGTGGAGGTCGCTGCCAATGACGGCTATCTGCTGCAATATGTGCGAGAACGCGGCATCCGCTGCCTCGGCGTCGAGCCGACCGCGAGCACGGCTGCGGCGGCGCGCGAAAAGGGCATCGAGATCCGCGAGGAATTCTTCGGCGTCGAGTATGCCAACAAGCTCGTCGACGAGGGCTGGTCCGCCGATCTCACCGCCGCCAACAACGTGCTTGCGCACGTGCCCGACATCAACGATTTCGTGCGCGGCTTCGCGGTGCTGCTGAAACCGACGGGCGTTTCGACCTTCGAGTTTCCGCATCTGATGAACATGGTCGCGGACGCGCAGTTCGACACGGCCTATCACGAGCACTATTCCTATCTCTCGCTTCACGCCGTCTTGCGCATCTTCGCTGCCAATGGTCTCGAAGTGTTCGACGTCGAGACCACGCCCTGGCATGGCGGGAGCCTGCGCGTCTTCGCCCAGCGCGCCGACAGCCGCCCGCATCTGATCAACCCGCGCGTCGGCGAGATGATTTCACTGGAAAAGGCCGCGGGCATGGAGCGGGAAGACTATTACACCGCCTTCCAGGCTGAAGCGCAGCGGGTGCGCAACGACTTCCTGTCCTTCCTCATCGACTGCCAGAGCCGCGGCATTTCGGTCGCCGCCTATGGCGCAGCCGCCAAGGGCAACACGCTTCTGAACTTCGCTGGCGTGAAGCCGGACCTTCTGTCCTTCGTCGTCGACAAGAACCCGGCCAAGCAGGGCATGCTCCTGCCGGGCAGCCGCATTCCGATCCTCGGCGAGGACGCGATCAGAGAGATCAAACCGGAAAGGGTGGTGATCCTGCCATGGAATCTTCAAAGCGAGATCAAGGATCAGCTTTCGTATATCAGCGCCTGGGGTGGGAAATTCGTGACGGCGGTCCCGAGGCTGACGATCCACCCGTGATCGTGCCGATCGGCGGACCGGAACGCAGCGAGCCGCCGCTGGTGCTCGCGGCAATCGCCATGCGCGCGGCCCTTGCCGCCGAAGACGAGGAAAATGCCTCGCTCAAGGCTCAGGTTCTAAAATAGCGCCACATCCTTGGCCCTTCGGGGCGGAACTGGCCTTCCATGGCCTCCCGCGGAGAAATACATGTCTGTAAAACCATTGCTTTCCATCTGCGTCCCGTCCCGTAACCGGCAGATCTATTTCCAGCAGACCATCAGCGATCTCCGGGCTTCCCTCCGGACCGATATCGAATTCGTCTTCGCCGACAATTCCGACGATCCTTCGATCATGAACGCGTACATGAAGGACGTGACCGCGGATCCGCGTGTCGTCTATCTCCCTTCGACCGGCACCACGCTCTCCATGGTCGACAACTGGGAGCGCACCATGGAAGCTTCGACGGGCGATTACATCGTCTTCATCGGCGACGACGACTACGTCGATCCTGAAGTCGCGGAGTTCCTGAAGCGCATCCTTGCCGTCAACGAAAAGGTCGATGCGGTGTGCTGGCGCCTGGTCGGCTATACCTGGCCCTACGAAGGCCGTCCGAAGCTCTCCCTCCAGGTGCCTTTCGACGATTCCGTCGTGAAGATCGAGCAGGCGGATCTCTACCGCCGCATGTTCGGCTGGTTCGACACGCGCCATGTCCCGACCGCCGGCTTCTCGATCTATCACTCGGCGATTTCCCGCTCGCTGATGGAGCGCATCAAGCGCCTCTATGGCGGCCGTTATTTCGAACACCCGATCGTCGACTACGACAATTCCTTCAAGGTCATCTGCACGGGCAGCACCTTCGTGGCAACCGCCCGCGCCTTCGGCGTCATGGGTTCCTGCCCGCTGTCCAACTCCTTCGCCGTCGGCAATTACAAGGATTTCCGCAAGAAGATCGGCCAGTTCATCGAAGAGGCGGGCCGCGACTACGACGAGGATCTCGAGTTCCGGAAGTTCCCCTTCCGCTCCACGCTCGGCACCACGTCCGCGATCGGCGTCGTGCAGAACTGGTTCAAGAACGCCTACAACATCGAGTTCGAGAACTGGGGCGAGGGCTTTGCCAAGGCCTGCGCGCTCGACTGCGAGAACTATCTCGACCGCGAGGCTTTCGATTCCGCCTGCGAGGGTTACCGCACGGCCTTCACGCTCTGGGAGGATGGCAAATACCTGCCGTTCTTCAAGCCGGTCTATAACGTCGCCCGCGCCACCGGCGCCAATGTGGCGTCGTCCGGTTTCAACGAGTCCGGCCTGTTCATCGACCAGGACATTCCGGTGAAGACGCCGGCCGAACTCTTCGCCATCGTCCGCGGCATCATCACGCCCGTCGACATGCTGGACATCGACGCAGCCGGTCTCAAGTTCAACTGGCAGACCGAGGACAAGGTCCGCAAGATGCTCTGGGGCTGAGCGCCTCTGCCAAGACACCGACATGAAAAGCCGGCCTCAGCGCCGGCTTTTTCATGCGCACATTCCGGATGGCCGGCAAATGAAAAGGCCGCCCTCGCAGACGGCCTTCGCAAACAATGTGGCTTCGGGGTCAGACGCGCTTCAGGAAGCCGTCCGGCGCCGCGGTGAAGGCGAGCTTGGTCTCGATGACCTTGTCATAGTCGAAGGCCAGCGCCTCGCCGTCCTCGGCGGTGCGACCCTCTTCCTTGAGGCGGCGCATGTATTCCCAGACGGCGGTCTTCGGGTTGTCGCCCTTGCCCCAGGGACGGTTCGCCCACATTTCGTCCGGCAGGTCTTCGACATTCGTGTCCCAGACCACGCAATAGCTGCCCTTGGTGGTCAGCGGCGCATAGAGTTCGAGCTCGGCCAGAACGTGTTCATGCGTGTGGTTGGAATCGAGGAAAACCATCACGCGCTTGTGGTTGCGGGCGATTTCCTTCACCTGCGCGATGATTTCGGGCGCGACCGAGGAGCCCTGGATCATCGAGATCTTGGAGCCGAGCGGATGGGCCTCGATTGCCTTGCGATTGTGGTCGCGGATGTCGATGTCGATGCCGAGAACGCGGCGCGGGGCCTTGCGGACGTCGAGCGTCTCGCCGCTTTCCATCGCGTCGCAATAGTCGAGGAGCGCGAGCATGGAGGCCGACATGATCAGCGAGCCGCCATGGGCGATGCCCGTCTCGATGATGAGATCCGGACGGCAGGCCCAGATCAGTTCCTGCGAGGCATAGAGGTCCTGCGGAACCTGGATGACCGGGCGGCCGAGCCAGGTGAAGTTGTAGGAATAGAAGAACTTCGACGCCTCGACGAGCCATTTGTTGGACAGCTCGTGGAAGGCCTGGTCCTTGCCGATATCGCTGATGTTCTTCGCCACCTGCTGACGAAATTCTGTTACGGGATCCATGCCTGCTCCTTGCCCCTTGGCTCTGCCCCGTCCCGCCGGCCCGGTCCCGTGAACGCGCTGCCGATCGCGCGGGAGTGGGGTAGTATGTCGCAAACGATTCGCCGGAGAACCGTCTCCGGCCGTCTCCCTTTCTTGTGCAGCGATGAGCTTTCCCGGAGCTTGTGATGGTTCATATATGTCTGACCGGCGCATCCGGTTTCGTCGGCCGGCAGGTGTTGAAGTCGCTCAAGGCCCGTGGCCATCGGGTAACGGTCACGCTCCGGCCGGGTCGGGCGCTGCCGGCTGGCTACGGGGCGGACGGTGTGATCGAAACGCCGGATCTCTTTGCAGAAAATGCGGACTTCTGGAAAGAGAAGCTCGCGGGCATCGACTCACTGATCCACGCCGCCTGGTATGTGGAGCCTGGCAAGTATCTGGACAGCCCCCGGAATCTCGATTGCGTGCGCGGCACGCTGACGCTCGTGGAAGGGGCCGTTGCCGCCGGTATCCGTCACGTGATCGGCGTCGGTACCTGCATGGAATACAGGTTGCCGGGCGACCATCTCGATGTCGATCATCCGCTCGATGCCGAGACGCTCTACGCCGCCTCCAAGCTCTCGCTCTTTCATCTGCTTCGGCAGTATCTCGGGGGAACCGGCACGCTGTTCAGCTGGTGCCGGCTTTTCTACCTCCATGGCGAGGGGGAGTATCCCGCCCGTCTTGTGCCCTATGTGCGGTCCGGGCTCGAAAAGGGCGAGGTCGTGAAGCTTTCCGCCGGCACGCAGCTGCGCGACTTCCTCGATGTTGCCGAGGCAGGCCGGCAGATCGCAAGCGTGGTGGAGACCGGCCAGACGGGCCCGATCAACATCTGCTCGGGCCAGGCAATCACCATCCGGGCGCTGGTGGAAGGCATTGCCGACGAGTATGGCCGGCGGGATCTCCTTGAATTCGGCACGGCTGCGATCCATCCCAAGGACCCGGTTGCCGTGGTCGGCGTTTCCAATCTGGTCCGGCTTGCCGATTAACACCACGTTAACCATGACATCCCTAGAATCGGGCGATCCGGCAAAGGGCATGACTTCCCTGTCCGCACGCTTTCCCACGAGAGGCCCCTTCCGTGACCGAATGCCCCGTCTGCCTGCATGCCGACTTCGACGAAATCCTGAAGCGCGACCGGGTGCCCGTGCTGCAGAACGTGATCGTCGCGACCGAGGAAGAGGCGAGAGCCTTTCCCGTGGCGCGTCTGAGGATTACCGGCTGCCGCCATTGCGGCTTCGTCTGGAATGCGGATTTCGATCCTGACGCCATCGACTATAATCTGCAGTACAATAACTCCGTCCAGGCCTCGCAGGTCTATCTCGCGCACCAGAAGGCGATGGCCGAGCGCGTGCTGGCGCTGCCCGGCAAGCTCAGCTGCCTGGAGGTCGGCTGCGGCGAGGGCGAATTCCTGAATGCGCTCGCGGCGTCCGGACGGCTTGCCAAGGCGATCGGCTTCGATCCTGCCCACAAGGGCGTCTATCCGCTGGCCGAGAACATCGAGGTCGTCAGGGCCTACTTCGACGATGCGGCGGCCAAGGCGCTGCCGGGCGACATCAATGTCGTCGTCTCCCGTCACACCATCGAGCACATCCCCCAGCCACGGCCCTTCATCGCGGCGATCGCCGCCTATGTGAAGGAACGCGGGCTGCCGCTGTTCCTCGAAACGCCGGATGTTTCCTGGATCCTTGAAAACAATGCCTTCGAGGATTTCTTCTACGAGCACTGCTCGCTCTTCTCGCCGCGCTCCATGCAATATCTGCTCGCGGAGTTCGGCCTGAAGGCGAAGGTGGAGCCCGTCTATGGCGGACAGTACATGTGGGTGGAGGCCGCTCCGGCAGACGCTTCCGACATCGGCATCGCTGCATCGGGGGAAGGCGTGGGCAAGGCTTCTGCCGGGATCGTCGAGGCACTCGGTTACTGGACGACGAAGGTTGCCGAACTTGGCCGGAAGGGCCCCGTGGCGATCTGGGGCGGAGCCTCCAAGGGTGTCACTTTTTCGTTGCTGATCGATGGAGTCGACTGTGCCATCGATCTCAACGCCAGCAAGCAGGGCTGCTTCATGCCCGTCAGCGCCGTTCCCATTCTCGCGCCGAAGGATGCGCTTGCCCGCGGCGTCCGCTCGATCATCGTGATGAACCCGAACTATCGAAACGAAATCCGCGCCGATCTGGATGCCATGGGCTGGGATGGCGAGCTTCTCGTCCTGCAGGACGAGGCCTGACACGACCTCCCGGCGCGCAAAAGCCTCCTGCACCAGCCGGCGCGGGAGGCTTTTGCATATCGTTATGCAGTCTCAGTGCGTGGTCTGCAGGTTGATCGGCAGGTCGCAGGTGATTTCGAGCGGCGACAGCATGTAGCGCGTGACGTTGTAGAAATCCTGTGCCGTGCGCGCTTCGTTGAGGAAGCGGTCGACCAGCAGCACCCGGCCGTGCAGGCCGCGGCGGCGGTCCGCCTGTGGTTCGGCGTGGTAGGGCGGGTTGAACGAGGCGGTGAGCCGCTCGTCGCCGATTTCGCGGAAGGCGGCGAGATAGCCCTGCTTCTTTGCCTCGAAGACGATGCTGTTGTTTTCGAACATGCAGTCCAGCATGCAGGCGCGAAGGAACTTCTCGTCGAGCCCTTCCCAGGCCGTGTTCAGTTCATGCAGCACACGGCACTGGATTTCCGCAATGCCGGCGGTGACGCCGATGGTTGCGGTGAAGGGGAAGTTCGACAGCGTGCGCGGCACCTGGAAATGCACATAGGGTTCCTGGCTGATCGCCGAGAGCGGGCGCGAAGAGAAGGCGAAGGACTTCGCGAAGATCAGCACGCGGGCTGCCCATTCATATTGCGGCAGCGGCGTCAGCCAGCTCAAGGGGCCCGAGCGGTCGAAGATGGTTTCGACCAGCGAGCGCTTGATCGCGCAGTGATAGAGGCCGAAAGGCATGCGCGGCACGTTGCTGCTTTCGTCCCACTGGAAGAAGGCCTGGAACATGTCGAGCTTTTCCGGCTGAATCACGTGATGCTGAACCGGCATCGCAACCGCAAGCGGAATGTGGCGCGGGGCGGCGGGATCGATCACGAAGCTGTTCCAGCCGCAGGCATCGGCCTCCGGCAGCGTTTCTTCGACATGGACGAGCAGCTTCTCGATGCCCGGCTCGATCATGTCGTCCGGGCGCAACAGCGTCGCCCAGTCTCCCTGCATGGCGGCGACGGTGCCGATCCACAGCTTGGCCAGCGAAATGTCGAGCGGAGCGGGCGGCAGGATGCGGATGCGGCTGTCGGCAGCGGCCTTCTGCAGGAAGGCCTCGTCGCCTGCAAGCACGTCGCCATAGGGGGCGACAATGATCTCGATCGGCGCTTCCCTGTTTGCCAGCAGCTGGTCGCAGATGTAATGCGGCGCCTTCTTGCCCGGCTCCACCGGAATGCAGATCGATAGCTTGGTCATCGGCAATGAGATCCTTTGAGAACGGGTGGCATGCAGGATCGCGGGCCATCTCTGGCCACGGATCCTGCGCTTCAGCCGATGCTAGGCGGGACAGCTTGCGCGAGACTGTGCGGATCAGGACAGTCTAAGGAAGAGCTTTAGCCTTCCTGCCAGGTCTCGGCCGCCACACGCAGCCAGTTCTCGCGGCAAAGCTTGGCAAGGTCCTCTTCACCATAACCGGCCTTCCGCAGGGCCTCGACCAGCACCTGACTGCCCGCGGCATCACCGATTGCAGCCGGGATGGTGGCGCCATCATAATCGGAACCGAGGGCGACGCAGTCGATCCCCATGCGCTCGACCATGGTGTCGATGTGGCGTACCAGGTCCTCCATCGGCGTGTCGGCCTCTTCAAGACCATCGGCGCGTAGCATGGTGACCGCGAAGTTGAGGCCGGCAACGCCACGGCTGTCGCGGATTGCATCCATCTGCCGGTCGGTGAGATTGCGGGCCACGGGTGTCAGCGCATGCACGTTCGAATGGCTGGCGACCAGCGGGTGCTTGCTGGTGCGGGCCACGTCCCAGAAGCCCTTTTCGTTGAGGTGCGCGAGATCGATGATGATGCCGAGCTCGTTGCAGCGCTTGACGAGGCGGAAGCCGGCCTCCGTCAGCCCCGGTCCGATATCGGGATTGCGGGGATAGGCGAAGGGCACGCCATGGCCGAAGATCGTTTCGCGGCTCCAGACGGGGCCGAGGGAGCGGAGGCCGGAGGCGTAGAAGGTCTCGAGTTCGTCGAGATCCGCATTGATCGCCTCGCAGCCTTCGATGTGCAACACGGCGGCGAAGATCTTGTCTTCCATGGCGCGGCGGATGTCGGCGGTGCTGCGGCAGATGCGCCAGGCGCCTGCGCGGTCAAGCCGCTGGGCAATTGCGGCAATCTCCATGGCCTCCGCCAATGAAGGCTGGTGGGAGAGCGGCTGCGGCAGCGGGATTTCGTAATGGCCGTTGGCATCAGGCTGGCGATGGCCGAGATCCTTGGACGAGAGGTAGATGGCGCAGAGCCCGCCGGCGAGCCCGCCAGCCAGAGCCCGCGGCTTGTCGATATGGCCTTCCGTCGTGCCGTTCATGAACTCCGCCACCGGATCCTGCCCCGCCTTCGCATGGGTATGTAGCCGGTAGAGAACATCGTTATGGCCGTCGAAGATGAGCTGCATGAAAGTGTCCGTTGCAATGGGAGGCGTGTGAAGGTGCGGGTTCTTCTAGCCCATAACAGGTGCAACCGGAATCCCCTCGCGTGATGGAACCGTTCGACGAAAGGATGTTTTCCGTGGAGAAGCACCGCGAAAATTAGGTAGATTCCGATCCTGATCCGAGTGCGTATGCCACACTATTGTTATACTCTGTCTTTCTGCTTGGGCTCGTACCGGCACGGAGGGAATTTTGAGTTCAGTCCATGACCGCCGAAGGCCATTCCCGCCAGGCCGCAGCGGTCATCCACTTGAAGGGAATGATCATGCGCAAATCGTTTATGACTATCAGTTCAGCCGCCCTGGCGCTTCTGATGTTCGGCACGTCGCTGCCGTCGGCGCAGGCTGCGCCTCTCCGTCCGGAAGGTCCGGCTGTCGAGGCACAGGGCGATGTGGTTCAGGTCCGCCATCGCCGCTGGCATGACGGCTGGCAGATGCAGAACCGCCACAACATGTACAATGGTGGTCGCGAATACCGCCGGGAATTCTATCGGGACCGCGGTTACCACTACTGGCGTGGTCACCGTGGCTATGACCACTACCGTCCGGGCTATCGCCGTTACAACGGGTTCTGGTTCCCGGCTGCTGCCTTCGCGACCGGCGCCATCATCGGCGGCGCGATTTCCAATAGCCAGCCGACATACGTCGTCCCGCGCGGCCTGAGCCGCAGCCATGTGGAATACTGCATGTCGAAGTACCGCAGCTATCGCGTATCCGACAACACCTACCAGCCCACCAACGGCCCGCGCCGTCAGTGCCGCTGATCTGAATCGAAGATGCCGCCACGCTCCTGAAGGCTGCGGCGGCATTCTTTCACGAGATGGCACAGGCCGTTTGCTTCGATGTCCCCCCGATCGAAAGCGCGAGGCCTGTGTCCGGATCGCCACCCGGCCACCCCGTCCCCTGCGGCTGGTCGAGAGTGCCGCGATCCCGAGGCATGGGAAAGCATTGCGGTTTCGCATGTTCCCTCTGTCTGCAGTGCCTGCCGCACCGGCTCACAGCCCCCATGTGCCCGGTGGACTGGCAAACCATGCCGGAGACCGCAGCCACCCGGAGTCCCGACCGGCTGGCTGCGGTCTTTCTTTCTGCCTCGCCGGATGGCCGCCGCCATCCTCTCCGCCGCCCTCTCCGGATCCTCCGCTATAATTGACATATGTCATTATCTTGCTTTTGGGCCGAGCCGCTTTATATCGGACAGATGTTTTCCAAAGACGTGCGTCAGCCTTCCTCGCGGCGCTTCCAGCTTCGCACTTCCACCGCCGCCGAACACGAGATGCTCGACGCGATGGTAGGTACCTTTTCCGACCGCGCCAGCTACGAGGCTTACGTGCGTTCGATCTACGCGTTCCGCCTGCCGCTTGAACGGGCTCTTGCCCGCGCTCGGCTCCCGGAGAGCTTCCTCCCATGGTCTCCGCTGCTCATCGGCGAGGCTCTGGAGAGAGATGTAAACGTTCTCAACCTTGGCAAGTCCGACGATCTGCGATCTTCTCCGGAGATTGAAACGACTGAACAGCTCTACGGCCTTCTCTACACGCTCGAGGGATCGAGCCTCGGAGCTCAGATCCTCGTGAAGCGCGCTGCCGCTCTCGGCTTCGAGGCTGATACGGGCGCGTCCCATCTCGTTCGCCAGGCCGGGTCGATCGGGAGCTGGCGAAGCTTCTGCGATCACCTCGAAGCCGAGCCCTCGCTCGACATGAGCGAGGTTAGCGCGTCCGCCTGCGGCACGTTCCGGCGCGCGCGTGAGTGCTTTTCCAAACACCAGGCCGCCGGGAGTCTCATGGCGTGAAACCCAATGAACCTGTCGACCTCACCAATTGCGACCGCGAACCCATCCACATCCCGGGCACGATCCAGCCGCACGGCTTCCTGATCGCAAGCGGTCCGGACATGCAGCGGATTGAACGCATTTCCGAGAACTTCGCCCTGCTGTCCGGCCTGCCGCAGCCGGAGGAAGGCGCCTCCCTGCAGGAGGTTCTCGGGGATGATACCGTGCATTCGCTGCGCAATGCGCTGGGGATTTCCAGCGAACCGTCCCGGCCCGGACTGATCTTCGGTCAGCGTCTGCCGAGCGGCGAGACGTTCGACGTGTCGGTGCACCGTTACCTCGACCGCGTCATCATGGAGTTCGAACCGGCGGGTGACGGACAGAGGCCGCTGCGGCTCGTGCGCGATCTCACCGACCGGGTGAACCGCATTGAAAGCGTGGACCAGCTGATCAAGCAGGCATCGCGCCTCGTTTCCGGCCTGCTCGGCTATGACCGCGTGATGATCTACCGCTTCGAGCAGGATGGCGCCGGCAAGGTGATCAGCGAAACGAAGCGTCCGGACCTCGAAAGCTTCCTCGGCCAATATTTCCCGGCTTCCGACATTCCGAAGCAGGCCCGCGCGCTCTACGTCCGCAACACGATCCGCACGATATCCGACATCCATTTCGAGCGCGTGCCTCTTCTGCCCCAAGGCGAAGAGCAGGAAGCGCCGATCGACCTCTCCTATGCGCATCTGCGCAGCGTCTCGCCAATCCACTGCGAGTATCTTGGAAACATGGGCGTTGCCGCTTCCATGTCGATCTCGATCCTCATCGAGGGCGAACTCTGGGGACTGATTGCCTGCCATCACTACAGCCCGAAACGGCTTTCCCTGCCCGAGCGGACGGCTGCGGAAATGTTCGGCTCGTTCTTCTCGCTGAAACTGCATACGCTCCGCCAGAAGCGCTCGCTCGCTAGCGCCAAGGAAGCGCGCCAGGCGCTCGACCAGTTCCTGCGCATTGCAGCGCATCATCAGGATGTCCGCGGCCTTCTGAAGGACAATCTCGGACAATTTTCCCAGCTGATGCCGGCGGATGGTATCGGGCTGTGGATGGATGGAAGCTGGTCCGGCAGCGGCGATTTTCCGTCGGAAGAGGCGGCGATCCAATTGACGCGGCATCTTTCCAAGGAAGAGCGCGGCAAGATCTGGGCGAGCCATGCGCTCTCCCGCGACATGCCGGGCATCGGCCGTTTTCTGGACAAGACCGCCGGCGTGCTCGCGGTGCCTCTTTCGCTCGTCTCTTCCGATTACATCATGTTCTTCCGCAACGAGCTGGTGCACACGCTGAACTGGGCCGGTAATCCCGACAAGTCCTATTCGACAGGACCGAACGGCGACCGCCTGACGCCGCGCAAGAGCTTCGCCATCTGGAAGGAGACCGTACACGAGCAGGCGCAACCCTGGACCGATGCCGATCTCGAAACCGCCGATGCGGTGCGCGCCGCCATCGTGGAAGTGGTTCTCCGCCATAACCAGCTGATGTCGGAGGAGCGCGACAAGGCGGAGGTCCGCCAGCGCATGCTGAACGAGGAGCTGAACCACCGCGTCAAGAACATCCTCGCGGTCATCAAGTCGCTCGTCGCGCATTCGAACCGTGAAGAGCGGCCGCTTGCCGATTACGTGGATACGCTGAAGGGCCGCCTCAAGGCGCTCTCGTTCGCCCACGACCAGGTGGTGCGCAGCGACGGCGGCGGCGTGCTGAACGATCTCATGGAAGCCGAGCTGTCACCTTATCGCAGCCCGAACGCCGTCATACAGGTGGTCGGGCCGCGCCTCCTTCTCGACAGTCGCGCCTTCTCTGTTCTTGCTCTCGTGCTGCACGAGCCGGCGACCAATGCCGCGAAGTACGGTGCCCTGTCTCAGGCGGCGGGAAAGCTCGACATTGCCTGGCACCTTACCCCATCCGGAGACTGCGAGATCGAATGGCGCGAAACGGCGAGCACGCCGCTCGCCACCCCCTCGCGCAAGGGGTTCGGCACAGCGCTGATCGAGCGCAGCGTGACCTATGACCTCGGCGGCGAATCGAGCCTCAAATTCACCCGTGACGGGCTGCGGGCGCGGCTTCTGGTGCCGGCGCGACACGTGCTTTCGGTGCCCACGCCCGTGCCGGAACCCGTTTTCCTCTCCCCTGTTGCAGGGGCCGAAGGAGAGGGCGCCTTGTCCGGCCTGGCATCCGTGCTCGTGGTCGAGGACCAGATGCTGATCGCCATGGATCTCGAAGCCATGCTTGTGGAAGAGGGGGTCTCGGAGGTCCTGGTCGCGAACTCCGCGCGTCAGGCCCTCAACCAGGTCCGCACCCGCAAGCTCGATTTCGCCGTGCTGGACATCAATCTCGGACACGAGACGTCGATCCCCGTTGCCGAAGAACTGCACCGCCGCGGCGTGCCGTTCATCTTCGCGAGCGGCTATGGCGATACGCCACTCATTCCGGCAACGCTCGGGCCAGTCACGGTCATTTCCAAACCCTATGAAGCGGAAGGACTGCGGACGGCAATTCTCGCGGTTCCGCGCAAGCTGCGACAAAACTGACGGGAACCACTTCCGAAATTGACTGCTGTCACTCAAGAACATAGAGTGAACGACATGAAGAAGTCCCTGAAAGAGCGACTGGCCATTCTCTCCGATGCCGCGAAATACGATGCCTCCTGCGCGTCGAGCGGCACGACCAAGCGGCATTCCGGAACGAGCGGCGGCCTCGGCTCGACGGAAGGTTCCGGCATCTGTCATGCCTATGCGCCGGACGGGCGATGCATCTCGCTGCTCAAGATCCTGATGACGAACTTCTGCATCTACGACTGCGCCTATTGCATCAACAGGTCGTCGAGCAATGTCGAGCGCGCGCGTTTCACCGCCGACGAGATCGTCTGGCTGACGACGGAATTCTACCGCCGCAATTATATCGAGGGCCTGTTCCTTTCCTCCGGCATCATCCGATCGGCCGATTATACCATGGAGCAGATGGTGAAGGTGGCGCGGGATCTGCGTCAGGTGCACCAGTTCCGCGGCTATATCCACCTGAAGACGATCCCCGAGGCGTCCCCGCTTCTCATCGAGGAAGCGGGCCTCTATGCCGACCGTCTCTCGATCAACATCGAACTGCCGACCGACAAGGGCATCGCCAATCTCGCACCCGAAAAACGGCCGGAGACGATCCGCAAATCCATGGGTGAGCTCCGGATGAAGATGGAGGACATGGCGGAGCCGACACTGGTGGGCAAGAAGGTGCGCAAGTTCGTCCCCGCCGGCCAGAGCACGCAGATGATCGTTGGCGCCGATGGGGCCGACGATGCGACCATCCTCACATCCAGCGCCCGGCTCTATTCGAGCTACGAGCTGAAACGCGTCTATTATTCCGCCTTCAGCCCCATTCCCGATTCATCCAGGGCCCTGCCGCTCTCCAAGCCGCCGCTGATGCGTGAGCACCGGCTCTATCAGGCCGACTGGCTCTACCGCTTTTACGGCTTCGACGTGAACGAGATCACCGGCGGTCTCGACAATGGCATGCTCGATCTCGACCTCGACCCGAAGCTCTCCTGGGCGTTGTCCCATCGCGACCGTTTCCCCGTCGACGTCAACCGCGGCGACAAGGCCATGCTGCTGCGCGTGCCGGGCTTTGGCACCAAGACGGTGAAGTCGATCCTCCAGACACGCCGCAGCATGCGGATCGGGCTCGAACACCTCGCTCGCATGGGGGTGTCGCTCCGAAAGGCCAAGCCGTTCATCACTGCCGACGGCTGGACGCCGCTCCGGCTCATCGATCGCAGCGATCTCCGCCAGATGTTCGCGCCGCAGCCGGAACAGCTGAGCCTTTTCGGATGATGCACACCGTCATTCTCGAGGGCCGCGGCGATGCCGGCGAATGGCGGGAGGCGGCACGTGCGCTTCTCCTTGGCGGCATCGAGCCACGGCTGGTGGACTGGCAGGTGCCGCGCGATCTTGGCCCCGGCCTGTTCGAGCCGCAGCAGGAGCCGTTCAAGGCATTGCCCGAGGCTTCGCCTTCCCGCCAGCCGACCGTACCGCGCGCCTTCCTCACCCTTGCCGAAAGCGTGCTGTGCCACAGCGATCCCGGCCGGTTCGCTCTCCTCTACCGCCTGCTCTGGCGGCTTCAGCAGAACCGCGACCTGCTCTCCATCAAGGCTGACGGTGACGTGGCGGAAGCCTTCGCCATGGAGAAATCCGTCCGCCGCGACAGCCACAAGATGAAGGCCTTCGTTCGCTTCAAGGAGATCGAGGGGGAGGGCAGCCGGCGGCGCTTCGTCGCCTGGTTCGAGCCTGATCACCACATCGTCGCCCGGACCGCCCCCTTTTTCCAGCGAAGGTTCAACGACATGGACTGGCTGATCCTGACGCCGAAGGGCAGCGCCGCCTGGGACGGGAGGCAGTTGCAGGTCAGCCTTGAACCGGCCGGCAAACCGGACATCATGGATGCCACTGATGATCTCTGGCGCACCTACTTCACGCATATCTTCAACCCGGCGCGGTTGAAGGTGAGGGCCATGCAGTCGGAAATGCCGAAGAAGTACTGGAAGAACCTGCCGGAGGCAGAGCTCATTCCGGGCCTGATCGCATCGGCCGAAACCCGCGTTCGCTCGATGCTGAAGGAGGCGGCGAGCCAGCCGCCCGTTCGCCATGAGCGGCGCCAGGCGATTGCGTTCGAGGCACCGGAGGGCGAGGGGGCGCTGTCGAGCCTTGCGCACGAAGCCTCCGCCTGCACGCGCTGCCCGCTCCATGCGCACGCAACGCAGACCGTGTTCGGCGAGGGAAAGGAAGAGGCCGAGATCATGTTCATCGGCGAGCAGCCCGGCGACCGGGAAGACATTGCCGGCCGCCCCTTCGTCGGCCCCGCGGGCCAGATCTTCGACAGGGCATTGATGCAGGCTGGCATCGATCGCAGCCGTGCTTATGTCACCAATGCCGTCAAGCACTTCAAATACGAACCCCGTGGCAAGCGCCGCATCCACAAGCGCCCCGACAGCGGCGAGATCGCCCATTGCCGCTGGTGGCTGCAGAAGGAACTGGAAGTGGTGCGCCCGAAGGTCATCGTCGCTCTCGGCGCCACCGCGGTCGAGGGGCTGCTGGGGGATCGCACGGCGTACCAGAAGCTCAAGGGTCAAGCGATCGCGCTGAACGAGGAGACCGTGCTGATCGTGACGATACATCCGTCCTACCTACTTCGCCTGCCGGACGAGGCGGCCAGGGCACGGGAGGCGGAAGGGTTCGAGGCCATGGTCAGGCTGGCGGGGGATAGGCTGGCTGGGGTGGGTCTTGGGTAAGCTAACTGCATGACAAAAAGTCAGGCTTTGTGCTAGCGGCCCCCTCACCCCCTGCCGGACCCTCTCCCCGCTGGGGAGAGGGGGAAACGTCGCCAGCGCCGCAAGTCTCTTCTCCCCAGCGGGGAGAAGGTGCCGGCAGGCGGATGAGGGGCCGCGAACTCTACGTATAAGAGTCAATTGGATTACTACCACCTTAACCTCTCTCCAAAAACCTCCAGCACCACTGGACTTCCCCACCCACCGCCTTAATCTCCCCGCACCAATCAAGCCCGGAGGAAACATCCATGTCCCAACCCCGCCTCGTCATTCCCGATCTTGCCGGCAAGGCGGTGCTGATTACGGGGGCGTCCACCGGCATCGGCGCGGCGCTCGCGAAAGCCTTTGCCGAACAGGGCGCAACGGTCGGGCTGCATTTCAATGCGAGTGTCGGCGCTGCCAATGCGGTTGCCGAGGAGATTCATGCGGCGGGCGGCAAGGCGCTGCTCTGCCATGCGGATGCGACGAACAGCGAGGAGCTTCGCCGCATGGTCGCCGATTTCGCCGAGGATGCGGGCGGTATCGACGGGATCATCAACAATGCCGGCGGCATGGTCGGGCGCATGACCTACGAGACCATGACCGAAGACTATTACGACCAGGTCATGGATCTCAACGCCCGCTCCGTCATCGTGGCCACGCAGGCCGCCATTCCGCATCTGAAGAATCGCGGTGGCTTCATCATCAACACGACCTCGATTGCCGCCCGCAACGGCGCAAGCGGCGGGGCAGGGCTATACGGCTCGTCCAAGGCCTTCGTGTCCAACGTCACCCGCGGCATGGCGAAGGAGCTGATCCCCTTCGGCATCCGCGTGAATGCCGTTGCACCCGGCGTCATCACCACGCCCTTCCACGAGCGCTATTCGACGCAGGCGCAGCTCGATGCCGCACTCTCCACCATTCCGCAGGGGCGGCTCGGCGTCGCCGAGGATTGCGTCGGTGCCTATCTCTTCCTCGCCTCGGAAAGCCTCTCCAGCTACATCATCGGCCAGACCATCGAGGTGAATGGTGGCCAGCTGATGCCCTGAACGGGAAAGGGCGGCCGGATCTCCCCAGCCGCCCTTCCGTTCCTGTTTCAAGCCTCAGTTCGCGAAGCCGCGCTGCGGCTTCATGTCGGCGGGGTCGATGCCGGCGACGACGACGGGCTTCTTCATCGCATCGCGGCGGAAGGGCTCGCCGAGTTCCTGGTTCAGGATCACCTCGATGAAGGTGGTCTTCTTCTCCTTCATCTGCGCGTCGATCGCCTTCGACAGCGTTTCCGTCAGGGCGGACATGGACGTGACCTGCACACCTTCGATGCCGCAGGCACGGGCAATCGCCGCATAGCTCACGTCGAGATCGAGCTCGGTGCCGACGAAGTTGTCATTGTACCAGAGCGTCGAGTTGCGTTTTTCGGCTCCCCACTGATAGTTGCGGAAGATGACCATGGTGATTGCCGGCCAGTCGTCGCGGCCGCAGGCGGTCATCTCGTTCATGGAAATGCCGAAGGCGCCGTCACCGGCAAAGCCCACGACCGGCGTGTCGGGGCAGCCGATCTTTGCGCCCAGAATGGCCGGGAAGCCGTAGCCGCAGGGACCGAAGAGGCCGGGCGCCAGATATTTGCGGCCTTCTTCGAAGGTCGGATAGGCATTGCCGATCGCGCAATTGTTGCCGATGTCGGAGGAGATGATCGCCTCCGTCGGCAGCGCCTGCTGGATCGCCCGCCAGGCCATGCGCGGCGACATGCGGTCCGGATGCGCAGTACGGGCGCGCTCGTTCCAGGTCGTGCCCGGATCGTCGTCCTCGTGATCCATCGAGGCAAGCTGCTGCAGCCATTGCGAGCGGGTCTTGTGGATGAGCGCCAGCCGCTCCTCGCGGTCCGTCTTGCCAGCCTCGGGCGAAAGCTGCTCCAGGATCTGCTCGGCCACGGCCTTGGCATCGCCCTGGATGCCGACGGCAACGCGCTTGGTGAGGCCGATGCGGTCGGCATTGATGTCGACCTGGATGATCTTCGCCTGCTTCGGCCAGTAATCGAGGCCGTAAGCCGGCAGCGTCGAGAACGGGTTGAGGCGGGTGCCGAGCGCCAGGATCACGTCCGCCTTCGCGACCAGCTCCATGCCGGCCTTCGAGCCGTTGTAGCCGAGCGGGCCGACGGAGAGCGGGTGCGAGCCGGGAAAGGCATCGTTGTGCTGGTAATTGCAGCAGACCGGCGCGCCGAGCCGTTCGGCAAGCGCCTTCGACGCCTCGATGCCACCGGAGAGCACCACGCCGGCGCCATTCAGGATGACGGGGAACTTCGCCTGCGAGAGAAGCGCTGCCGCCTCCGCCAGCGCTTCACGCCCGCCGGAGGGGCGCTCGAACCGGATCATCTGCGGCAGCTCGATGTCGATCACCTGGGTCCACATGTCGCGCGGCACGTTGATCTGGGCCGGTGCAGAGCCACGCCATGCCTTTTCGATCACCCGGTTCAGCACCTCGGCGATACGGGAGGGGTCGCGTACCTCTTCCTGATAGCAGACGATATCGGCAAACAGGTTCATCTGCGGAATTTCCTGGAAGCCGCCCTGGCCGATGGTCCGGTTCGCCGCCTGCGGCGTCACCAGCAGCATGGGGGTATGGTTCCAGTAGGCGGTCTTCACCGGCGTCACGAAATTGGTGATGCCGGGACCGTTCTGGGCGATGCACATGGCCATGCGGCCGGATGCCCGCGAATAGCCATCCGCCATCATGCCGGCATTGCACTCGTGCGCCGTGTCCCAGAACTTGATGCCCGCACGCGGAAAATTGTCCGAGATGGGCATGAAAGCGGAGCCGATGATCCCGAAGGCGTGGCAGATGCCGTGCATCTGCAGCACCTTGATAAATGCTTCCTCTGTCGTCATTTTCATGGGGCGGCGGTCCTTCCTCGCAGTTCTGGATTTGATGAAGAGCTAAGCGTGACGCGCTTGATTGGCGTAGTGCCAGATGGTGCCAATCCACGGGCCGATGAGGTGGGGCTGGATCTATGGATGGCTTTCCCCCTCCCCCCTCGGGCGGGAAGGACGGGGTCGGACGTAGAGCAAGTGGCCCCCTCACCTGGCTGCCGCCATCCTCTCCCTGCACGGCGGGACGTATCCCGCCTGGGGAGAGGAGATATGCCGCGCCGTCGCCACTTGTCTCTTCTCCCCAGCGGGGAGAAGGTGGCGGCAGCCGGATGAGGGGGCCATTTGCTCAGTGCCAAAAAACCATCCCTGAGCTCGCACATGCTCCCCTCAAACCTCTCCCACCACCTCCGCCAAAATCTCAACTCCCCGCTCGATGCGGTCCGTCGCTATGGAGGAAAAACCCAGCCGGAAATGGTTGGTGGGCCCCTTCGCATCGGCGAAGAAGATGTCGCCGGGTTCGATCACCACGCCCTTCTGCAGTGCGGCTTCCTTGAGGGTCTGGGCGTCAAGCGCTTCCGGTCCGGTGACCCAGCAGGAGGTGCCGCCGAAGCGGGAGACGGGGGCCCAGCCGGGAAAGTGCCGGTCGAGCGCTCCGGTGAGATTCGCCTGCCGCTCGCGGTAGATGCGATGCAGCCGGCCAATCAGGCGGTCGTGATAGCCGAGTGCGAGGAAGAGGGCTGCGACACGCTGGTTGTTGCCGGGCGGGTGGCGGAGCATGAGGCGGCGCAGCGCACGCGCCTCGGCGATGATCTCGGGCGCGGCGACCAGATAGCCGAGGCGCAGGCCCGGCATCAGCGATTTGGAAAGGCTGCCGACATAGATGACCGGATCGTTGCCGTCGAGCGCCTTCAGCGCCGGCGTCGGCTCCGAGAGATAGTTCGCCTCGAACTCGTAATCGTCCTCGATGATCAGCCGGTTGCCGCGGCGGGCCCAGTCGAGGAGGGCGCGCCGGCGCTCGATCCCCATGGTGACGCCGGTCGGGAACTGGTGGCTCGGCGTCACGTAGACCATGCCGCAGCGGTCAAGCCGCTCGTCCATGACGAGGCCGCCGCTGTCCACCGCGAGCGGCACCACGTCTCCGGCGGAAAGCGAGAAGATGTTGCGCGCATCGGGATAGCCCGGATCCTCGATGCCGACGGCCGTCTTCGGCCCCATCAGCAGATGCGCGAGCAGGTAGAGACCGTTCTGCGCGCCCATGGTGACGAGGATCTCGTCGCGCCCCGCCTGGATGCCGCGCCGCGGCAGGAGCCGCTGGCGGATCTGGTCCACCAGCATGGGGTCGTCCTCGGTATAGCGGTCGTCCGTCCAGGCATCCAGCCATTTGCGGTTCATGGACTGGCGGGTGCATTCGCGCCATTCGGCGATCGGGAAGAGTGCCGGATCGGCCTGTCCGTAGATGAAGGGATAGGGATAATCGTGCCAGTTCAGCGGCTTCTCGATGTTGCGTTGCAGGCTCGGCCGGACGGTGAAGAGCGCGTCGTAGCGCGGACGCTCGCGCGCCGGCCGGACGGCAGCGGGGACGGGGGCCTGCGAATAGAGCGCGGGGTCACGCGCCACATAGAAGCCGGAGCGGTCTCGCGCCTCCAGATAGCCGTCATCCGCCATGGAGAGATAGGCGAGCGTGACCGTGTTGCGCGATACCATCAGCTTGCGGGCGAGCTCGCGCGTCGAAGGCGTGGGCGAACCCGGCGGCAGCTGACCGGAAAGAATGGCATTCACCAGCGTCGCGCGGATCTGGCTCTGCAGCGTCGCCTGCTGGGTGCGGTCGATATCGAAGATCAGTTCGCGCATGAGGGCTTCCGCCGTGGACTGGTACCACCAAATCAATCATCTGGCTCTATTGCCGGCAAGGGCGAAGCGACACTATCCCCAGTGCTGACGCCGATTATCGCCTTGTGAGACGCGTCTCGTGGCGATGCGTTAAGGGTCATGGCGAGTTTTGGGATCAAGGGAGATCGGGCTTGAGTGAAAACGGTGTCACGCTTGCAGTGAACTCAGGGTCGTCCTCCGTCAAGATCGCGATCTTCGACGGGGAGTTTCGAAGGATCGGGGATGCCGAAGCCTCCGGCATCGCGACGGACAAGCCGGTCGCCATCCGCTATTCCGGCTTCGGCGAGCCGCAGGCGGAGGAACTTGCCGCGGGTTGCACCCATGACGATGCCATCGCCCATCTTTCCAAACGGGTCGGCGCGCGCTTCGGCGACCGCCTCACCGGCATCGGTCACCGCGTCGTGCATGGCGGCCAGCATTTCGCCGAGCCGCGCGAGATCGATGCGGACCTGATGGCGGCGATGCAGGAGCTTACGGCGCTCGCGCCGCTGCACCAGCCGCACAACCTCACCGGCATACGGCTGTTCGGAGAGCGTTTCCCTGGCCTTCGTCAGGTTGCCTGCTTCGACACGGCCTTCCATCGCACCATTCCGGAAAAGCGCCAGCGCTATGGCCTGCCGCCTGCCTATGCGGAGCGCGGCCTGCGCGCCTATGGCTTTCACGGGCTTTCCTGCACCCATGCCGTCAGCCGCTTCGAGGCGATCACGGGCAGACCGCTGCCGAAGACCGTCGTCATCTGCCATCTCGGCAATGGCGCGAGCGTGACCGGTGTCCTGAATCGGCAATCGCGCTACAATTCCATGGGTTTCACGCCGATCGACGGGCTGATCATGGGTCAGCGCTCCGGCCATCTCGATCCCGGCGCCGTGCTCTGGCTTGTGGACGACATGAAGGGCGACACGGCGGCCGTGTCGGCCCTGCTCAACCGCAAGTCCGGCCTGCTCGGCATTTCCGGTGAAAGTTCGGACATGCGGGCGCTGCTTGCGAGCCGTTCGTCCGATGCAGCGCTGGCGCTCGACATGTTCGTGGATCGCGTCGTGCACGAAACGGCGGCCGCTGCTGCGTCGGCCGGCGGATTCGACGCCCTTGTCTTCACCGGCGGCATCGGCTCGGGCTCGGCGCTGATCCGGGCGCGGGTGCTGGAAGGACTGGCCTGGCTGGGTTTCGATTTCGACGCCGAGGCCAACGCGCGGGGCGATGCGACGATCACAGTGCCGGGATCAATGCGTTCTGCGCATGTGGTGGTGGCAGACGAGGAGCAGGTGATTGCACGGGCTGTCGTGGGGTTGGTGGCGGTGGCCTAAGGGGCGGGCTCTCAGGTATCGGCGGGAGGTATCCTTGTCTTTGCTGCGGAGGGTACCCCCTCTGTCCGGCCCTTCGGCAGGCTCAGGACAGAGGGGGGGTACCATCGCCGACATCAACCGCCGAGAACGATACTACCTACCCCAGCACCTCCGCCTCCGCCGCCTGCATCGCGGCCCGTTCGGCGGCGTCGGCGATGGCCTGTTTGCGGCGGCGGGAGATTTCGTAGAGGATCGCGCCGATGAGGGTCACGCCGATCAGGATCACCGCGAGCGCATTGATCGTCGGCGTGATGCCGCTGCGGACCTTGGAGAAGACGTAGACCGTCAGCGTGTCATAGGGACCGCGGGTGAAGAGCGTCACGTTGAAGTTCTCGATCGACTGGAAGAAGGCGATCGCTGCCCCCGCGCCGAGCGCCGGATAGAGATGCGGCAGCAGGATGCGGCGGAGAACCGTGGCATGGCTCGCCCCGAGATCGAGGGCGGCTTCCTCCAGCGTGCGGTCGAAGCTCTGCAGCCGGGCGAGCACCAGCAGCATCACGAAGGCGGCGATGTAGGAAACCTGGCCGAGCACCGAGAGATGCAGGCCGGCGGGCACTGCAAGCCGGTTCCAGAAGAGCAGCGTCGAGATGCCGATGACGGCGCCGGGCGTGAGGATCGGGGCCACCATGAGGCTGTAGAGCGTGGAACGCGCCCAGCCGCCGAGACTGTTGACGAGGATCGCCGCAGCCGTGCCGATCGGCACCGCAAGCGCCATGACGGCGAGCGCCACGAGCAAGGTGTTGCGGAACGAGTTCAGGAGGCGCGGATCGTTCCAGAGATCCACGAACCAGTGAAGCGTGAAGCCGGCCCACGGGAAGATCGAGCGGAAGCCTCCCACCCAGAAGACAGCGCGCCCCATCACCACCACCCCCAACAGCATGTAGCCGAGACAGATCACCAC